>NZ_JBBCQL010000070.1:0-18275 GCF_037149975.1 Chryseobacterium sp. VD8
GTAAATCTCGACGAAAACGGAAATCCTGCCCCGCACGGAAAAACAAAAGTGGAATTTGTGAAAGACAGATTGAACAACCAGAACTCCTTATGAAGATTTTCATAAAAAATATGGTCTGCGGAAGATGTATTTCTGCTGTAGAAGGAATTTTCACGGAGATGAATATCCCTTTGAAATCCATTGCACTCGGAGAAGCGGAAACACAAAAGGATATTTCCGGCGATGATATGGAAAAACTGGAAAATCTTCTCCTAAAAACAGGTTTTGAAAGAATTAAAGACTCTGCCCATCAGTTAATTGAGAAAATTAAAAATTTAATTATCGTAAAAATCAGCGAACTGGATATTGATGAAAATTTCCTTTTGTCTGAATTTTTGATCTCCAAACTGCATAAAGATTACAGCGTCCTTTCCAAAACTTTTTCTCACAACGAAAACATCACGCTAGAACAGTTTTTCATCCTTCAGAAAATCGAAAAAGTAAAGGAACTTCTCCTCTATAACGAATTTACACTGACCGAAATTTCAGGAAAACTGGGATATAAAAGTGTTCAGCATTTATCATCTCAATTCAGAAACAGTACAGGCTTCACTCCTACTGAGTTCAAAAAATTAAAAGTCCATAACAGAAAACCGCTGGACCAGATTTAAGTTGGAGGGTGTAAGAATTAGAGAGTTTTTTGGGGCTTAAAATCGTGTGGATTCTCACTTCTACACTAAAACTCTAATACACTCTAACCCAAGCAACAGAATTCTGTAAACATTATCCTTAAATTTATAACAGGCTTCCGATTGCTTTTTGGAAATTTGTATCATAAATCAGAAGGATCATGCAAAAACAATATACAATTCATGGAATGACCTGTTCCGGATGCCAGAAAAAAATTTCTGACAAGCTGAACAGTTTAGAAAATATAAAAGCTGATATTGATCTCGAAAATAATACAGCAACTATTACTTCCGATAAAGATTTAGAAATCAATATTTTAAATAAAGCACTCGAAGAAATCGGCAACTACAAACTGGAAGATCCGGATAATCCTGAAAAAACCTTCATTAAACCACAGGACAGAGTTTCTCCGTCTTCGGTTTACTATTGCCCAATGGAATGTGAAGGCGATAAAGTTTATTTTCAGCAGGGAAAAAGATGTCCTGTCTGCAATATGTATCTGGTTCCTATTGAGGAAAAGCACGCAAAAGATCCGAATTTTAAACCTGCTTATTCCCAAACAAATCTACCTGAAAATTTCAAAGACAATATCGGAAAATACTACTGTCCGATGTTCTGCGAAAGCGATAAAATTTATCCTGAAAAGGGAGACTGCCCTGTCTGTAATATGCATCTGGAAGAAATTACAGAAAATTTAGTTAAAAATTCCACTTCAAATTCGCATCAACATTCTCACGATCACACCCATCATCATCACGAAGCACCGAAAGTAACCGATGCAATGGCAGGAAAATACTATTGTCCGATGTATTGCGAAGGCGATAAAGTCTACGACAGCAATGTCGGGTGTCCCGTTTGCGGAATGGATCTCGTAAAATATCCTGAGAAAAAAGCGGCAAAATACACCTGTCCGATGCATCCTGAAATCATTCGTGATGAGCCGGGAGACTGCCCGATCTGCGGAATGGATCTCGTAAGAATGCCCGACAAAAATGAGGAAGAAGATGAAACCTACAATATATTAAAAAAGAAATTCATCATTTCACTGGCTTTTACCATTCCTGTTTTCATTCTTTCGATGGGCGGAATGCTGTTTAATTTTCCTTTTTCCCATCAAACTCAGGGAATTATTGAATTGATTTTAACGCTTCCTGTCATTTTTTATTCAGGTTGGTTTTTAATGAAAAGAGGATTTGTTTCTTTCAAAACAGGAAACTTAAATATGTTCAGCCTGATTTTTCTCGGCGTTGCAGCCGCATTTATTTTCAGCATTGTCGCTTTGATTTTCCCGGATATAATTCCGCATGAAATTCGTGGCAGCCATCACGAAACTCCATTATATTTCGAAGCGGTCTGTGTTATTTTAACGCTGGTTATTTTAGGACAGTTGATGGAAGCTGCGGCGCACAAAAAAACAGGAAATGCCATCCGTGAACTGATGAATTTGTCACCAGATGAAGCCAATCTTATCGTTAATGGAGAAGAGAAAAAAGTACTGCTTTCACAGGTGAAAATCGGCGATTTATTAAAAGTAAAACCCGGTGAGAAAATTCCGGTAGACGGAAAAATAATGGAAGGAAATTCTGTAGTTGACGAAAGCATGATTACCGGAGAGCCGATTCCTGTTGAGAAAAATGTTCATGATAAAGTTTCTTCCGGAACCATCAACGGAAATCATGTTTTGATCATGAAAGCGGAAAAAGTTGGCGACGAAACCCTGCTTTCCCAAATTATCAAGATGGTTAACGAAGCAAGCCGAAGCAAAGCCCCGATTCAGAAACTCACAGATAAAGTTTCTAAAATATTTGTTCCGACGGTAATTTTCATTGCGGTTTTAACGTTTGTTTTATGGCAGTTTTTCGGTCCGGAAGGTCAGAAAACTCTGTTTGCTTTTGTGAATGCGGTTGCTGTTTTAATTGTAGCCTGTCCGTGCGCATTAGGCCTGGCAACACCTATGTCTCTGATGGTTGGAATTGGAAAAGGTGCAAAAAATGGTATCTTAATTAAAAACGCTGAAGCTCTCGAACAGATGAATAAGGTAAATGTGCTGATTACGGATAAAACAGGAACTTTAACCGAAGGAAAACCATCTGTAGAACATATTGAAACAATCAACAATGATCAAAATTCAATGCTGAAAATAGCCTATTCATTAAATCAGAATTCGGAACATCCGCTTTCAAATGCCGTGATTAAAAAAGCAAAAGCTGAAAATATAATTCCTGAAAAAGTAGAAGATTTCGAAAATATTTCAGGAAAAGGAATCAAAGGAAACATCAACGGAAAAATGGTTTTTCTTGGAAACGAAAGTCTTTTAACCTCGCATCAGATTTCTCTTCCTCAAAATATAAAACAAAAGGCGGAAGAAATTCAGTCAAAAGCGCACACCATTTCTTATGTTGCTCAGGAAAACGAAGTTTTAGGATTCATCAGTTTTACCGATAAAATTAAAGAAAGTTCTAAAAAAGCAGTTCAGCAGTTATTAAATGAAGGAATTGACATTATTATGATGACCGGAGACAATGAAAATACCGCAAAAGCCGTTGCAAACGAATTGGGTATCCGACATTTTAAAGCAAACTGTCTTCCTGAAGATAAATTAAATGAAGTAAAAAAACTTCAGAAACAAGGGAAAATTGTAGCGATGACCGGCGACGGAATCAACGACTCTCCTGCTTTAGCTCAGGCAAACATCGGAATTGCGATGGGAACAGGAACCGATGTTGCTATCGAAAGTGCAGAAATTACTTTGCTTAAAGGTGATATTTTAGGCGTTGCAAAAGCAAAACTGTTAAGTGAAAAATTACTGAAAAATATTAAAGAGAATCTGTTTTTCGCTTTTATATACAATGTTTTGGGAGTTCCCGTTGCGGCAGGATTATTGTATCCCTTTTTTGAAATCCTGTTATCTCCGATGATTGCAGCCGCGGCGATGAGTTTTAGTTCTCTTTCAGTTATTCTGAACTCTCTGCGACTGAATTCGGTGGATCTGGATATTGAATAAATTTTTCTCGCAGATTTGGAGACTAAAATAACTGATTATCAATAAAAAAAATCACAATAACGTTTAAAAATCTTTGATTTTTATTCTTTTGAGAACTTTAAAAATTCTGATAATCGCTGTATTAATGTCTTTTGCAACTTTTGCGGTTAATTCTGAATTTGTTTAAAACAGGCTTATTAATAAACGTAAATAATAACAGTACAGTTATCTCCTAAATCTGCGAAAGTAAAAAGCAACAATATGAAAAAAGAAAATTTATACATCGGCTGTTCCGGATTTTACAATAACGACTGGAAGGGTTCATTATATCCGAAAGATTCGAAAAGTAAAGACTTTCTAATCATTTATTCAAAGGAGTTTAACTGTGTGGAAATTAATTCTACTTTTTACAGAAAACCTACCGCAAAAACGTTGTTGAAATGGTATGACGAAACGCCCGGTGATTTTAAATTTTTCATTAAAATTCCGAAAACCATTTCCCATGAAAAGCGAATGAAAGACTGTAAAGAAGAAATTGCGGAATTCTGTCATCATATTAAATCTCATCTGAAGGAAAAACTGTCCGGATTTCTGTATCAGTTTCCTCCATCTTTTAAAAATACTCAGGAAAATATTGATTTAATCCTTAACAATCTTGATTTTAGTTATCTGAATGTCATTGAATTCCGTCACGAATCGTGGTGGAATGAAGCGGTATTTAAAATTTTGGAAGAAAATAAGGTCATTTTTTCCGGTGTCAGTTTTCCTGGAAATCTACCGGAAGATGTCATTATCAAAGATTCTGAAGTTTTATATTATCGGCTTCACGGAAAACCTGTGCTTTACAAATCTGAATACAGCAATGAATTCCTTGAAAATCTAGCCAAAAAGATTAAAAATTTACAACATAAATCATTTATCTTTTTCAATAATACGTGGGGAAATGCTGCCATTAAAAATTCACTGTATTTAAAGAAAATTCTGGAGTAAAAAGTCAAAAATAAGTGAAATTTGGCGTAATTTTTGTTAAGAATAATTTGGAAAAATTAACAATTTTTAACAACAAAATTCCATTAAATTTTATGACAAAAACTTTTGCGGAAAAGTCTAAAAACAAGACTTTTCTCGGGATGTTTGCATTGGTGAGTGCAACTTCAATCTTATTCAACAGCTGTAATCAAAAAAAAGACAAGAAAGAATCTGAAAAACTGATTCCGAAAGACCATCCCGTCGCAAAAATTGTCCCCAAACTTGATGATGAAAATGTTCCTTCAGATAAAAGAGTCATTTATCTGACCTTTGATGACGGTCCCAATCGGGGAACCGAAAATCTCCTGAAAATTTTACACAAAAGAAACATCTGCGCCACCGCATTTCTTGTAGGCAAACACGCTTACGGAAGCAAAAAGCAGCAGGAAGATCTGGAACTGTTAAGAAAAGATCATTTAATAGAACTTGCGAATCACAGTTTCACGCACGCGCACAACAAGTACACCGATTTTTACAAAAATCCGGCGGGTGTTGTTGAAGATTTTAATGCGGCAAAAGACAGTCTGAAACTGTATGATAAAATCGCGAGAACTCCCGGAAGAAATATCTGGAGACTGAATAACATTACCGTGACCGACCTGAAAAGTTCAACGGAAGCCGCAGATAAACTAAAACAGGCAGGTTACAAAGTAATCGGTTGGGATCTTGAGTGGAAACCGACCAGTAAAATGGCATTAAAAGGAAAACATGAAGAAATGCTGAAAAAAGTAGACAGTATTTTCTTTAATGATCTTGAAAAAACTTCAAGACATCTGGTTTTTCTTACGCATGACCAGTATTTAACCGATGCAGATTCCATAAATGAACTCGATCTTTTTATTGAAAAACTCCAGAAAAGCAACCGTTTTGTTTTCAGAAAAATATCGGAATATCCTAAAATTAATGAGGTTTTGAATTAAATTTAATATACATTTTTAACCATTGTGTTTGTCATTCTGACGAAGGAAGAATCTAAGTTATAGTATTGGAGATTCTTCACTCCACTTCGTTTCGATCAGAATGACAAACACATTTTTTTAACTCAAAAACAAATATCTCATAACTAAAAATTTCAATATTCATTAGCTTTTCCTCTTGAAAATTCGGAAATTTGCCATTATGAGTATTCAGGAAAATTACAATCATATTAAAAGCCAGCTTCCTTCCGGTGTACAGTTGGTTGCTGTTTCAAAAACACATCCTGTTTCTGCGATTCAGAAAGTTTATGATCTTGGACAGAGAGTTTTTGGTGAAAATAAAGTGCAGGAAGTCGCAGAAAAGTACCCTCTTCTTCCCAAAGATATTCAGTGGCATCTGATCGGGCATCTTCAGACGAATAAAGTAAAATATATTGCTGAATTTGTAGATACGATCCAAAGCGTAGATTCTGAAAAGCTGATCCGTGAGATCAATAAAGAAGCAGCAAAGCACAACCGGATTATTAAAGTATTGCTTCAGGTGAAAATTGCGGAGGAAGAAAGTAAATTCGGACTGGATATCAATGAAGCCAAAGATTTGTTTGAACAATATCTCAACGGAGAATTTCAGAATATTGAAATTACCGGATTGATGGGAATGGCAACTTTCACGGACGATAAAGATCAGGTAAAGAAGGAATTTTTAAACCTGAAAAGTCTTTTTGATGAATTAAATCAATTAAAAAAGCTCGAAACATTATCAATGGGAATGAGTGACGATTTTCCGATTGCCATTGAATGTGGTGCCAATTCCGTAAGAGTGGGATCTGCGATTTTCGGGAGAAGAGATTATTCTAATTAGACGATTAGGTATAGTTTTTGCTAATAATTCAATCAAAAAAATCTAAATTTGCAACTATGCAAAAAATCCTTATTGTAGAAGACGAAAAAGCAATCTCAGGAGTACTCCACAGTATTCTTTCTGACGAACTAACCGACTATGAATTTGTAATCGCCGAAGACGGGCTTGAAGGCTATAAACAGGTAGAAAAAGAAGATTTCGCATTGGTGATTTCCGATATCAAAATGCCTAAACTTTCAGGTACTGAACTTTTAAAGCAAAGTTTAGCGCTGAAACCGGAATCCACTTTTATTATGATTTCCGGACACGCAGATATCGATTCTGCGGTTTCATGCCTTAGAGACGGTGCTTACGATTTCATTTCCAAGCCAATCGACATCAACAGACTGATTACGAGCGTTAAAAATGCTTTAGCCAAAGAAACACTGAAGAAAGAAAATAAAAATCTTCAGACAGAAAATAAAACGCTAAAGAAAAAGGTAAATAAAAAATACCAGATGATCGGCGAATCGGCAGGCTTGAAGAAAATTCAGGATATGATCGAAAAAGTTGCTGTTTCTGATGCAAGGGTTTTAATTACAGGACCAAACGGAGCAGGAAAAGAGCTTGTTGCACATGCGATTCATAACCAAAGCGACAGAGCAAGAGGTCCTATGGTAGAAGTTAACTGTGCGGCGATTCCTTCTGAACTGATTGAATCTGAATTATTTGGTCACGTAAAAGGATCTTTTACAGGAGCTATTAAGGATAAGCAGGGGAAATTTGAGCAGGCAAACGGTGGAACAATTTTCCTCGACGAGATCGGAGATATGAGCTTAATTGCTCAGGCAAAAGTGTTGAGAGCATTACAGGAAAGTAAAGTTTCGCCTGTAGGAAGCGATAAGGAAATTAAGGTGGATGTAAGAGTTCTTGCTGCAACCAATAAAAATATGCAGAAGGAAATTGAAGCGGGAAGATTCAGAGAAGATCTTTACCACAGACTTTCTGTGATTGAAATCTACGTTCCGCCATTGGATGAAAGAAAAGAGGACATCAGGTTACTGGTTGAGCATTTCTCCGGAATGATTGCCGATGAACATGGTACTGCTGTAAAGAAATTCGATGATAAGGCGATTGAAGCTTTAAAAGCGCTTTCATGGACCGGAAATATCAGAGAATTGAGAAATGTTGTAGAAAGATTGATTATTTTAGGAGGAAATACGGTTTCTGCCGAAGACGTTGCAAGTTTTGTAAGGAAGTAATATAATGGTTACTTTAAAATAAATTATGAAAATTGCAGTATCATTTGTTACTGCAATTTTTTTTGAATAAAAACTATATGAATTGTAAACAATTATGAACTTTTTAAATAAAAACTATACGAAAGAATGCCTCACGCTGGCTCTTCCTGTGATGTTAACGCAGGTCGGGCAGGTTTCAGTGAATCTTTTCGATAATATTATTGTAGGAAATCTTTTGGGAGCCGATGCTCTGGCTTCAGTTTCATTGGGAAATGCTGTGTTTTTCTCAATGTTTGTATTGGCTTTGGGATTTTCTTTTGCCATTCCGCCTTTGGTTTCGGAAGCGCATTCGAAACATGACCATAAGACGATTAATTCTGTCTTCAGTCATGGTTTTGTGATTAATATGACGGTGGGAATTTTGCTGATGGGGATTTTACTTCTGGGAATGCCGCTGCTTTACAAATCCGGACAGCCGGAGAAGATCATTCCGGATACGGTTGATTTTTTAACGATTATGGCAATCAGCATTGTTCCTTTTATGGCTTTTCAGACGTTAAGAGAAGTTTCGGAAGGGCTTTCTTACACCATCGGAGTTACTAAAGCGACCATTATTGCCAATGTTATTAATATCGTTTTAAATTATGTTTTTATTAAAGGACTTTGGATTTTTCCTGAAATGGGGGTAAAAGGTTCTGCCTTGGCAAGTTTAATTGCGAGAATTTTCATGGTGGTTTTTCTGTATTTTGTGCTTTCCAATGAGAAAAAGACAAAACAGTATATCAAAGATTTTTCGTTAAAAATTGAAGTTTTTTCAAAGAAAATGTTTGAAAAAATGATAAGACTCGGTTTTCCGACGGCTTTACAGATGTTTTTTGAAGTGACGGCTTTTGCGGGAGCAGCTTTTATCTGTGGGTTAATTTCGGCGCACGACATTGCTTCTCATCAGATTGCGTTAAGCATGGCTTCTTTTACTTTTAATTTATGCATCGGTTTCAGTGTGGCTTCAACGGTGATGATCGGGAGAAAACTGGGCGAACAGAATTTTATTGAATTAAGAAAGGTAGGAATCAACAATCTGAAAATTGCCTTTATCTTTATGTGCATCTGCGGAATTGTTTTCGTTCTCGGACGAAATATTCTTCCGACATTTTTTACAAAAAAAGAGGAAGTTGAAGTAATTGCTTTAGCATCTAAATTAATGATAATTGCCGCATTATTCCAGCTTTCGGATGGAATTCAGGTGACAGCTTTGGGAATGCTGAGAGGATTGCAGGATGTTAAAATTCCTTCTATCTATACATTTATTGCGTATTGGGTTATCACAATTCCTTTAGGATATTTCCTTTGTGTAACCATGAAAATGGGTGCTTTCGGAATGTGGATCGCTTTAGGACTGGGATTAACGGTTTCCGCGGTCATGCTGGTCAAACGGTTTTTGAATATGTCTGCAAAGAGAATTAAGCAGAATTTGTAATAGGAAATCGGTCTTTTGGGATCGCTTTTTTATTTAAATTTGTTTTTTTAATTCTTTGACAAGACCATAATATGATAATTCTCTTCTTTTTGTTTTTGTTTCATTTTCGTATATCTCTTTCACTTGGGGAATTTGTAAATTTTCAAGAATTCCACTTTTCCATGCAATCCAAACATCTTTAGGAATTCTACCTTTTGCATACCACAAATACTCTTCTGAAGAAAGATTAAAATAATCGATAATGAGTTTGATTTCATCTTCTGTAAGTATCTTTGTCGTATTTATTTTTAACTCGTTAAATAAATCATTTAATTTATTATCATATCTATTATTAAAGGCTTCAAATAAATTTTTAAATAAATTATCTTCATCACTTATTTGCTTCAAAACACCAATATAAAATGTTACAAAAGATCCTAAAATCGGTAATAATAATTCCTTTTCTATACATTTAAAATAAGAAAATAATATAATTGATAAAGACAACAGGATAAATAATCCATTTGAAATGATTTTTGTTGAATGAGATCTCATATTATTAGTTTTTACTAAAATACGATTTTTTTTTTCCATGTTAGCGAGAGCGCCTCGCTTGTGTTTATGCCTTCATTTAATGTATTTCTTCCACGAGCGAAACACTCGCGCAAGCAAATAAAAGCCTGCATATTTCTTGAGATTGCTTCGTCGCTTCGCTCCTCGCAATGACAAGCTACCCTACTCTTTTTCCCAAAATCACCAAAGTTCTTTCAACGCCATCCAAAACTGCTACATCCGGAAAAACGCCCCAGTCTTCAAAACCAAAGTGTCGGAACAGTTTCAGGCTGGGTTCATTATGTAAAAAGATGAATCCCAATAATGTTTTTACTTCAAATTTTGGTGCGTTATCAATGCAGTATTGCAGTACTTTTTTTCCGTAGCCTTTTCCGCGCGAGCTTTCGTACATGTAAATGCTGAGTTCCACCGTTCCGTTGTATGCCGGTCTTCCGTAGAATGATGAAAAGCTAACCCAACCTAAGATTTCGTTCTGTTCATTTTCAATGACCCAAAGTGGTCTTTTTTCAGGATGGTGGTCATGAAACCATTCGATTCTGCTTTCTACAGAGATATTTTCTGTATCGGCAGTTACCATTCTCGAAGGAATGGTTGAGTTGTAAATTTCTACAATTTTGGGTAAATCTTTCAGTTCAGCATTCCTGAATTTCAGTTCTTCCATTGATTTCAGCATATTTCTGCAAAGATAAAAGAAGCGTTTAAATCTGTTGAATTTATTCTTCAGAATTATTCTCCTGAAGCTCTTCCAAAGCTCGGTTCAGGCTTTCTACGGTAGTTCCGAGATAAGTTGCCATATCTTCTTTTGAAATTTCCATTTCTCTGGATTTCACTTCCAAAAGTTGTGAAAGTGTATGTTCTGTCTTGTGAAGCTGCTGATAAGAGGCGCGGCTTGAAGTATTGAAAATACGCTCTGCAAAAACATCCAACAATAAATTATTGAGGGTAAGGTCTTTTTTGATCAATGCCTGGAAATAGGGAATCGACATCGAATAAACGGTAACTTCCGTAATCGCTTCAATGCTGCAGATGCAGGGAACATTTTTAATGACTTCGATTTCACCGATGATCTCTCCTTTTCCCATAAATTCCACAATATATTCTTTTCCGTTTTCTTCCACGAAATAGCATTTGGTAATGCCGCTTTTAACGAGCATGATCTTTGTAGAGATCTGATTTTGAATTAATATTTTATCGCCTTTTTCAAAAGATTCTAAAACAATATTCCCTTTATGTTCTTCACTGCTGTACAATCCTTGAAGGTAGTCTAAAAATGTCTGATTGGTTCTTAACATATTTTTTCGGAATCAATGTTCCTGTTTTTTTTTATTTTTTACTGAATTTTGCGGGCTGAAAATTACAAAAACTAAAGTAAACAGAATATGAATAATGTAAGCAATCAAATTATTTTTTGATGTTCCGGTAAAGTCTGCCTGAATCTAATTGTCTGTAACTTTTTAGCATTATTTTTCTTAACATATTCTTCTCCGATTGATTTTAACTGAATATCTGTTTAATAGACTTTGAAATTAAATCTGCATTATCAGCAAAATCAGCGAGAAATAAATCTAATACAAAATGAAAACAGCTTTTTAAAACAATTCTATATGATTTTCTGAAAATTCATCAGTTCTAAATTATTTTTCCAACCACCAGATTCCATCATAGAAATGATAATCATCTTTTTAAACTCTTCAAATTGTGTCGTTTCACCCTTCACGACAGCATTTTTCCACGGACTTTGGTGTTCCGGAATGAAATACTGCACCGCAAATACTTCGTGAGACTCTGATTTAAATCCTATAATTTCAACATAATGTCTATCCTCTTCATCGTTATTGAATAAAAGCAAATGTGTATGTGAAGTCAAACCATAAATGAACGTATCTTTAAAAGTATCATTCATAAAATCCAAAATTTTAAGCATCGGAATTCCTGCATTTCCAAATGTATCTCCCGGTTTGGGAAGAAATTCTTTATAAAAATCCTGAAGCGACTGTCTGCTTTGTTCTGAACGTCTTACGATTGGCATTTGAATTTTTTAACAAAGAAAGTAAAAACCCGCCCAAAATTGAACGAGTTTTTAATTAATTTATATGATTGTCCATTATTTGTCATAATTGGAAAAATCTTTGAGTTCTTTGCTGAGTGAAACGCCCTTGCGAACTTAAAAACAGTTAGTATATAAAGAATCTTTGCGAGTTCTTTGCGTTAAAAAAACAGTATGTTTAATAGCGGATAATCAATTAATTTATTATTTTTTCAAACATTTCTCCAGAAACTGATCCTGTTCCCAAAGCAAATGAAGAATATTTTCTTTCGCTGCATATCCGTGAGCTTCTTTTGGCAGAAGAACCATTTTTACTGGTGCGCCAAGATTTTTAAGCGCCTGAAAATATCTTTCTGTCTGTAAAGTGAAAGTTCCGGGATTGTTGTCTGCATCTCCATGAACCAGTAAAAGCGGTGTTTTCATCTTATCCGCATTCATAAAAGGTGACATCGTGTTATAGATTTCCGGAACATCCCAGTAATTTCTCTGTTCGCTCTGAAAACCAAAAGGCGTCAAAGTTCTGTTATACGCTCCACTTCTCGCAATTCCGCACGCGAAAAGCTTGGAATGGGTTAAAAGATTAGCTGTCATAAACGCTCCGTAAGAATGTCCTCCCACAGCCACTTTTTTCTTATCAATATAACCTAACTGATCTACCGCGTTGATTGCCGCTTCTGCATTAGCAACCAATTGAGGAATAAATGTATCATTCGGTTCTGTTTTTCCTTCTCCGATGATCGGGAATGCAGCATCATCCAAAACCGCATATCCTTTCGTTGTCCAATAAACGAAAGAACCATAGTAAGGGAAAGTGAAATCGTTTGGATTCTGTGTATTCTGTCCTGCCGTGTTTTTATCTTTATATTCAGTAGGATAAGCCCAGATCAGCAACGGTAATTTTTCCGTTTTTGCCTTTCTGTCGTAATTAGCAGGAAGATAAAGTGTTCCGGTAAGTGTAACGCCGTCGTTTCTTTTATACGTAATTACTTCTTTGTAGACATCTTTAATACTTTCAAAAGGATTCGCAAAATTGGTTACCGCTTCTGTCTTACTGGATTTAATGCTCTTTTTAAAATAGTTCGGGTACTGACTAGAAGACTGCTGAATCGTAAGAACTTCTCCTTTGGCAGGATTTAAAATATCAATAATTTCTTCCTTGGAATTTTTAAGATTGGAAGTATACAGTCTTTTCTTTTTCATGGTTTTCACATCCATCTCATCGATGAAAGGATGCTGTCCGTCTTTTGTAAATCCGGCTCCGATGAGGTAAGACTTTCCTCCTTTCATGTCTACAACGTATCTTCCGTACTGATTTTTTGTGGTGTTGAAATTTCCGGGATCGCTGTACACATCCTGATAATTTCTGTCGTCAATGACTTTAGATTCTCCATTATTTAAATCAACCAAGAAAGATTTTGTATTTCTTGTATCATACCACCCTTCGGAAACAATGGCGTAATGATCATTCGTCCAGCTTACATCAGAGTATCTTTGCTTTGTTTTAAAGAAAGATTTCGGAGCATTGCTGAAAGGAGCTTCCCATGTAAAAATTTCATCTCTGAATTCTGCGTTTTTATACTGATCTCCTCCGTCCAGAGCTTCTGCATATACCAAAGTTGCCGGCATATCGCTTCTCCACCCCATATCTCTTTTTCCGGTTCTTACGGAAGAGAATCCTTTTGGCATGATTTCGTTCAGAGGTGTTTCGTTTACAACTTTCACCACATTTCCGTTCATGTCATACACCGTGGTCATCATCGGAAATCTGCTTAGTGGAACAATGTAAGAAAACGGTTTTTTAATGGTTGTCGCCATCAGATAATTTCCGTCCGGCGAGAAACTTAATCCGGAATACATATCCTGATCTTTTATTTTCTTTAAAGTTCCGTTCAGATCAACATTATAAATTTCTGAAGCGGTTAAAACCTCAAAATTCTTTTCATCCTGCGGATTTTTTAGAAGATCCTGATACGTTCTGTTCTGCGAAACTTTTCCGTCTGCCGTAGAAACAATGGGACCAGTCGGAAGATCTTTGCTTGAATCGATTAAAGCAGGTCTGTTTTGCGGAAGGGTTTTAATTAATAAATTCTGAGAATCTTTGTACCAGATATAAGGACTTCCCAAATTTGCATTTAAGTTATCGGAAGTTATTTTTTTTGCGGTAGCGGTTTCAAGGTCTATAATCCAAAGTTCTACTCCTTTATTGGTAGTATTCGTAAAAGCTAGCTTTTTTTCATCCGGAGAAAATGATGTATTGGCGATTTTTGGATTGGAAGGTAAATTTTTAACCTGAACTTCCGTTTTATCGTTCATTTTTCTCACTTTCAGGTTATTGGCATACGTTGCTGAACTTGAAATATTGGTTACCGGATTTATTCTCAATCCTCCCAGTTTCATTTCCTGCTGACTTAAATCTTCCAGTGTTTTGTAAGTCGGACGGTAGGTAAAAACAATCCAGTCTTTTTTACTGTTCATCAAAACACTTGGCGGTCTTTCATAATCAGCCAGTTTCAGTATTTCCGGTGATGGCTTTTGGTAGGTAATATTTTCCTGCGCTTCATAAAAATTAAGGAATGCAAGAAGGCATATGGTCAGTTTTATCTTCATAATAATTTCAATTTCCACGAAATTAATGAAAATTAGAGAATATGCAAGGATATACTAAAACACCTTTACGTGATTTAATAAAATAATATTATCTTTAGTATTCATCAAATTCAGAATCATTATGAAAAAATTGAAAAAAATTCCTTATTAATCATACCGCTTTTTAACGCAGAGAATCGCTAAGATTATTTTATATACCAACTGTTTTTAAATTCGCAAAGGCGTTTCACTCAGCAAATAACTCAAAGATTTTCAGTTATGTTAAATAACGGACAATCAAAAAAAATTAGAATGAAATTAACTTTGTAAAATGATCGGCGAAAATACAAACCCTGCATGAAAATCGATGAAACAAGTGAACTTCCGAAATGGAGCTGCATCCCGTCCAACCTTCCCTGCAATACTTAGAAACAAAAAGAGCGGTTGAAACAACTGCTCTTTTTAATCTATATTATAAAAATAATTACCAATCGTTGGCTCTTTTCCTTTTCTCAATCATGTAATCGACTGAAAATTTTCCGACTCCGAAAACCATCAGTAAGAGATAGACGGAAAGATAAATGAGACTCATTTCCCGCTTTTCAAAAGGATCTGCTCCATGAACAACGAAACCCGCAATAATCATGGTAAACATCAGAAATCCTAATGAAATTCTTGAAAATAATCCTAAAATAAGGAGAATTGAACAGGCAAATTCTGCGAAAACCGTTAGACCTAAAGTGATCTGCGATCCTAATCCTAAAAAATCAAAAAAATCTGATTTACCTTCTAAAAGCATCTGAAGCTTCGGAAAACCGTGAGAGAGCATGGCAAAGCCAATGAAAACCCGCACGATAAGCAATGCAACATCTTTTAAAACAGAATCTGAATTTGTTGTGTTCGAATAGTTCATTAAAAGCAATTTACATTTAAAGATAGTGAAAATTCTTTTAATAGAACGGCTTTTAGGTGGTTTTTAGTCTATCTGTACCCGAAATTTTTCAAATCTCTGTCGTTTTTTCTCCAGTCTTTTTTTACTTTAACAAAAAGATTCAGGTGAATTTTTTTATTGAAGAATTTTTCAAGATCCAGTCTGGATTCTGTCCCTACTTTTTTAATTGCTTCTCCTTTATGTCCGATGATAATTCCTTTCTGGGTATCTCTTTCCACATAAATAATAGAATCGATGAAAATAATTCCTTCCTTTTCCTTGAACTGTTCCGTAACCACTTCCACAGAATACGGAATTTCTTTTTCGTAATTCAAGAGGATTTTCTCACGGATTGCTTCATTTACAAAGAATCTTTCGGGCTTATCTGTATACTGATCTTTATCGTAATAAGGCGGATTTTCCGGTAGTAAAGATTTAAGCTTTGGTAAAATAATGTCTGTATTAAAAGCATTCAATGCAGAAATAGGCAGGATTTCCGCTTTCGGGATTCTCTCATGCCATGTTTCTACCAGTTTTTCCAGACCTTCCTGGTTGGTCTGGTCTACTTTATTCAGCAAAAGCAAAACAGGTACAGGAATTTTGTTCAGCTTATCAATCAGAAATTCCGAAGGTTCAGCTTTGTCGGTAACATCTACAATGAAAAGGAAAACATCGGCATCCTGCAAAGAATCCTTTACAAAATCCATCATTTTTTCCTGTAAACCATATTTCGGATCCAGAACTCCGGGAGTATCTGAAAATACGATCTGTAAGTCTTCTTCGTTATAAATTCCGAAAATTCTGTGTCGTGTTGTCTGAGCCTTTTGGGTTACAATCGCCAGTTTCTCTCCCATCAGTTGATTCAACAAGGTAGATTTTCCGGCATTGGGCTTTCCGACTATATTTACAAATCCTGCTTTGTGCATAAAAATTATATTAGGATTTGCAAAGTTACTAAACTTAATCGGTCTTTGGAATTAATTGGAAACTTTTACCGACAAAAAAGACTTTTCCGGTCTGAAAAAGTCTTTAATTTTTATTAGAATTTTGATTCTTTAAATTTTTGAAATTCGGAGTAACTGTAATCCGGACACGCACCTGATTTTGAAGTGATGAAAGCTCCTAAAGCAATTCCTTCCTTAATAATTTCTTCAGGCTCCTGATTCTGAATTCTTTTGGAAATAAAACCGGCAAGAAAAGAATCGCCGCTTCCCACTGTATCTGCAATGGTGATGGGAAAGGCAGGAAAACTATAATTTTGATCTCCTACAAAATACCCTGCACCTTTGCTTCCTTTGGTTAAAATAATTTCATTAACCTTAAATTCTTTCTGAATAAATACAACACTTTCTTCTTCGCTTGTATATTCTTCACCCATAAATTCAAGAATCTGCTTCATTTCCGCTTTGTTCATCTTTACAATATCGGCTTTATTCAACAATATTTTAATGAATTCAAAATCGATGAAAGGCGGTCTGAAATTTACATCAAAGATTTTCAGTTTTGCCAATTCAAGCAGTTGAAGCAAGGTTTCTCTGGTCTTTTCATTTCTCGCAGAAAGACTTCCGAAAACAAAAGCTTCCGCATTGGCAACCAAATCTTGGTGTTCAGGAAGAAAATCTATAAAATCCCATGCTACATTTTCAACGATTTCGTAGCTGGCTTCATTATGCTCATCAATTTTAGCGATCACCGTACTCGTAGGATGAACTTCATCTACCTGAATAAAATCTGTGGTAATTCCCCAACTTTTAATTTTATCGGTTAATTTTTCTCCCAGTTCATCCTTTCCTGTTTTGCTCAGCATTTTTACATCTATGCCCATTTTATGAACATTATATGCTACATTAAAAGGTGCGCCTCCCGCTCTTGAACCTTCAGGAAAAATATCCCAAAGAACTTCTCCAAAACAAACTATATAGGGATTTTTATTTTTTATCATTAATTTGGTGGTAATTTAAACGCAAAGTTCGCAAATATTTTTTTGACTACTAAACTGTTTTTAAGTTATACAAAGGCGTTCCACTTAAAAAAGAACACTAAGTTTTAATACTTTAAACGGATATTAAAAATTATTTAAATATTAATTATTTTACAGAGCTTCTTTCCATAAATTTAGCATGGAAGGTTACTCTTTTTCCGTTTGTTGTATAATTGTTTATTTGATTATCCAAAAGTTTTACCGATTCTCTTGCCATATCATACAATGGCTGCTGTACAAATGAAACTTCCCTCGGGAAAAGATAATAGGCTTCGGTTTCGTCGAACGCAACCAATGAAACCTGTTCGGGAACACTGATATTATGATCGATTAAATATCTGAGTCCTGCAATTCCCAGTTTATTACTTGAAAAATAGATGGCTGTTTTTTTGGAAAGATCCAGATTTTCCTGCATTTTCTGATGCACTTCTTCGGTAATATTATGAATTCCGATTAAGATTCTTTTCGCCGAAATATCAGATTTTGCAATTCTTCGGTCAAAACCGTCCTGTCTGTCCAGCAAATGCGGTAGCTCTGTATCGTAACCTACATAAATAATTTCATCGAAATCTTTTTTTACCAGATGATCGCAAATATGTTCTGAAATTTCTGAATTGTTGATCATTACGCCCGGAAGACTTACATTTTTAAGATAGCGGTCGATGGTTACAATCGGATATTCTTCCTGAATGAGTTTATTGATGGCTTCATCCGAATCCACAACCGGGGCGATAATCATTCCGTCGACCTGCTGTTCTGAGAAAAGCTCTGTCAGTTTTTTAAATTTTTCAGGATTTTCATCGCAGCTTCCGATCAGAAGTGTATAACCCAGCTTCATGGCTTCATCTTCAATATTTCTTGCAATGTTGGAGTAAAAGTCGTTTGAAATATCTGCAACAATCAACCCGATAAGCTTCGTTTTGTTCATTTTCAGACTTTTGGCAATTTTATTCGGGGTATAATTGATGCTTTTTGCAACGTCAAGAATTCTGGTTTTGGTCGCTTCACTAATTCTGCTTCC
>NZ_JBBCQL010000071.1:0-18258 GCF_037149975.1 Chryseobacterium sp. VD8
GCCACCAAAGATGCTTCAAATTTAGACAGCAGCCATCTTCAGGCGTGGAAAACAGCACTAGGAGTAGGAAAACAACCTGAAAATACCGCTACTATTGATGACGCAAATAATACGGGAACGGTTTATACAAAAGACCAGAGCGATGCGAAATATATGCTTTTAAACGATTTTGTAGACAGCAATCAAAAGATCCTCGCCGAAAAAATCGAAGCCTTGGGCATAACCAATCTCGTTGAAGTTGCTGAAAAGGACATCTCTTTATTTGCAGAACATTCTGAATCATACGAATTTCAGGATAACGATTTTATTGCAATTCCGGATTCGGCAGGAAGCTTTTCCCTTTATCTTTTTAAAGGTGGTGTAAAAACCAATAAATATAATTATCTGCCTACAGGAATCTCGAATGTCACCATCGGAATGGTGGAAGGACTTCAGGGTGAACTGAATAAAAAAATAGAAAAGCCTCTTACAGATGGGAAATTTTATATTAAAAGATCATCAGGAATCACAACAACAGAAACGCTGGCAGATGAAACGCTTGCTTCCGTTGTAAGCAGAGATGCATATTCTCCCAAACCGATTACTTTTCTGGATGGTTCCGAACGTACTTATGCCAATATTGGAGTGAATCCGGCAACTTATTCCTTTTTCTGGGGCAATATTAATCCTAATCATACTGGATTTTACAATCATACATTCGGATACAACTGCCTATCAAAAGTAACCACAGGAAATAACAATATTGCTTTTGGGGCTGCTGCAGGACAGGAACTTACAACAGGATCGTTTAATACGTTTGTTGGAGTTGTTGCAGGACAGAACGCCGTTTCTGGAAACTCTAATGTAATGGTAGGAGAAGAAACAGGGTTTAAAGTAACGTCCGGATTTAAGAACACCTTAGTAGGAACAGCGTCCGGATATAATATGACCACCGGAAATCTGAATACGCTTATCGGTTACAAAGCATCTAACACAACAGGTTTAGGCGATCGTAATATCATCATCGGAGCATCTTCAGGACAGGGAATTACAGGTCAGAATAATATCCTGATCGGCGTTGGAGCAGGTCATAACGACGGTGCATTATCCAATAAACTTATTATCCACTCCAATAATACTTTAACGGGATATAATAACACTTCCGAAGGCGTTTTTGGAAGTTTTCAGCAGAGTACTCTTGCCATGGCTTTAATTACCGGAGATTTTCTTCAGAGATGGGTAAAGTTTAACGGATCATTTTCTATCAATCCGTCATACATTCCGGCAGGAGACGCATCTTATAATAAAGTATTTGTGGGGAATTCTTCAGGACAGTTTGGTTGGATCAATAAAACAGATCCTGTTCCGTTATCGGGGACTTTACCCGGAAAACCTGTAACGGGAGAAATAGAATTTTCAACCGAAGGGGGAGGAGCCATTAAAAGTGGGGCTGCAAGTATTTCCGTTGCCGACGGATTTACAACCATATTCTCTGGTGATCTTATGGGCGACAGAACTCAGATATTATCAAGTCCTATGCAGATTTCGTTGTCTCAGGGATTAGATAAATACATCAATCTTACCCAATGGCTGGACAGAATAGATGTGGGTGCTCCAACTGATGGACCTGGTATCGTAGGGCAGAATTATTATGGAGATAATTATACAGAAAATTCTTTTGTTCAGAAAAGATGGGTAGACGAAAAGATAAAAAGCATTACCGGAAGCAGCTATAAAATTTACAGAGCATTATTAAACAATGCCGGCGGAAGTTTTGATCCAAAATTTATCGTACTGGAAAATACACTCGGAGATATTGAATGGGCGCGTACCGATTACGGACAGTTTACAGGAAAAATGGGCGATGCATTTCCGGAAAATAAAGTATGGATTAATGCCAGAATAAATAAACCGTATAAAAAAGACCGTGCAGAATGTTACTGCTACAGAGCATCGGCAGATCATATAATTCTGAGTGTTTTTAATACTTCAGACCAATCTCCGATAGATTTTGAAGAACAGTACGGTGTTATTGAGATCTATGTTTACGACTAAGAATAACCGGAACTTAAATTTTAAATTAATAAAGAAAAAAGAATAGAATTAATGGATTCAATACAATTACAAAACTTATTCACCCATTTAGAAAGCGTTATTACATGGCGTGTCAGTCATTCTGATGAAGATTTTAATCTGGCACCCCAGCTTAATCCGAACGATTACAAAGGCTCTCATCTGGGAAATTACATTTCAGAAAAAAAACTGACTCATCAGGAAGTTATTATTTTATTAATGGCTTTACTGCCGAGATTGGATCCATCTTTACTGAAGAGAGTTTATCTTGAATATCCATCCAGTCCGTTCTTTGATTTCTGTTCGGTTAACGATAACGGAAGACTTTTTAATCCTACTGTTCAGGCATTGCAATACATTCTTGGCGGAGAAAGTATTTTAGAACGATTAAAAGCATTGGATTATTTCGGGCAGAATTCAGTATTGGTAAAAGAAGAACTTCTTGTTTTTTCAGGTTCTGCACAGGAAAGCACATCGGTTAATAGTCTGATTAGTGTTCATCAGGATGCTTTTGATGCTTTAATGTTCGGGACAGAACAGCTTCCTAAAATGAGCAGCGATTTTCCTGCGGAACAGCTTCATACAGGCAGAACATGGGCAGATTTAATCCTTCCTCAAACCACTCTGGAAGAGCTTAAAGGTATTGAAGACTGGTACAACAGCAGCCGGATTTTAATGGAAGACTGGGGAATGCAGAAGAAACTTAAACCGGGCTTCCGCGTACTGTTTTATGGAGATCCCGGAACCGGAAAAACGCTTGCTGCAAGTCTCTTGGGAAAATATACCCAGCGTCCTGTGTTCAGAGTAGATGTATCCATGCTGGTTTCAAAATATATCGGCGAAACAGAAAAACATCTGGCAAAATTATTCGATAAGGCAGAAAATAAAAACTGGATATTATTTTTTGATGAAGCGGATGCTATTTTCGGGAAAAGAACCAATGTTCGCGATGCGCATGATAAGTACGCCAATCAGGAAGTCTCCTACCTCCTGCAGCGGATAGAAACTTTTTCGGGACTTATTATTCTTGCGTCCAATTTCAAAAACAATATGGATAAAGCCTTTACGAGACGTTTCCACAGCTGTATAAAATTCAATAATCCTAAGTACGAAGAACGTCTGCGCATCTGGGAGCAGAATTTACCGCAGCAGCTGGATTTGGGAGATATTAATCTGGATCAGATTTCCAGAAGATACGAACTTACAGGATCCAATATTATGAACATCATTCAGGATGTATGCTTAAAGGCGATTGCATCTGAAGAACCGGGCTATAAAGTTAATTCGGAGATGCTGTTGGAAAGTATCAGGAAAGAATATTTAAAAGAGGATAAAGTATTCTCATAAAACTCCAATTTCAAACACCAAGATCATGAAAATAAAAACTTTACTGCTCATCACACTAATGAGTATGGCTTTTGGCTGCAGAAGTAAAAATAAAGTAGTCACTCATTATGAAGAAAACAGGAAGGAATCAGAAAAAGTAAAAACAGATTCTCTGAGTTCACAAACCCGGCAGTCTGCTCAGAACAATTCCTCGCAAACGCTTTCTGATGATAGGAAAGACGAAAAATCCGGAGAAATATTTATTAAAGGAAAATCCGATGAAGCCAATCCTTTTGTTTACCACAACATTGTAGGGAAAGATACGCTTCAGAGTATTTCAATTGTGGGAAATGCAGAATATATTATCAATAATCATTATGTGAAATCAGACAACAAAAAATCAGAGATAAAAAAAGAGCAGGCGGTAAGTCTTATCCGGAACACAGATCAGAAAATCATTTCTAAAGAAGTAAAAAAAGAATCTGATCTCAAAATTTCTGCACAGACAAAAAAGATAAAAGTAAACGGATTTCAGGCAGGCGCATGGATTGTTATCACCATCATTGCAGGAATTATAATTCTCGCATTTTTCACTTACAAATATTTAAAAAAATGACAACATCACAAAAAGGTATAAACTTCATTTTATCATTCGAAGGCTTCAGCGCAAAGCCTTATCTGGATTCTGCCGGAATTCCGACAATCGGCTACGGAAACACCTATTATCCCGGAGGCAAAAAAGTGACCATGAAAGATCTGCCGATTACAAAGGAAAAAGGAGCGGAATTGTTTGCATCGGTTTTACCCACCTATGAAAAAATAGTGTCAGCAAAAATTAAAATTCAGCTTACCCAAAACCAGTTCGATGCGCTTGTTTCGCACACGTACAACACAGGAGGATCGGATACCTTGTTCTCACTTATCAATAAAAAAGCAGATGCAGAATCCATCAGAAGCTGGTTTACTACAAAATACACCACAGCAGGCGGAAAAGTTCTGGCAGGTTTGGTGAGAAGAAGAAAAGCCGAAGCGGATTTGTTTTTTGAGAAGTAAGTAGCATTATCAGACAGAGCAGGTCGAAAAAAAACATAAAAAAAGGCTGTCTTCACGAGTTGTGATACAGCCTCTTTGTTTTTTATCTAATTTCAGATAACTTTCGGAGTAAAAAATATAGAAATGAATGTGAAAATTCGAAAATTTAATCAATACTTTATCATATTTATAGTATGCTTTTGGTTAATGTTATTAACAAATTCTCCAATTTTAATCTCATCATTTCCGGAAATTAAAATTTCTAGCATAGCATTTGTATAGTAGATTTTATCTGATCGTTTAGATAGAAATCGTAAAATTTTATTTATAGAGTGTAGAGATTTGTCAGTTGCGTTGATGTTCTGTTACTATCATTTTTAAATTTCTGATGACATTGGATGACGTAAAAAATAGTATGATTCAGTACCATATCGCAACCACCACATGACAAAATTAAATACCGAAATCAACTCAGCAGAGGTCGCCTTGTGTATTTTGATAAAGAAAAACCGGCAGCAGGGATTTGAAAAACTCTACAAAAACTACAGCAGTATATTGTATGGGCTTGCTTTAAAATCGGTTTCTTCTAAAGAATTTGCAGAAGAGATTGTTCAGCGTACCTTCGTTAATGTCTGTAAACAGATCGATTCTTTTGCAGATCAGAAATACACCTTCCATATTTGGAGGATCCGGAATCTTATTGCTACCATTAAAGATTTTCTTTCTGAAAAACAGATTGATTACAATTTTACCTTACATCAATTTCCTGAATTCAGCTTCGAACTGAAACAACAGGTTCCTTCTTCTCAGACAGAAATCAGCGGTTTCTGATAAATTTTTTTTAATATCTAATTTAGATCAATAATTGTGGTATCTGTTCTGCTGCTATCTTAAACTTTTGGCAGACAAATTGTTACACATTAGAAATCAAACATAAAATATCCTGCAAATTAAACCACAAACATATTAATATTATGAAAAATTCAATTCTAAGTATTCTTGCTATCGCAGCGATGGTAGCCTGTAAAAAAAATGAAACGACCAATGTAGACACTTCTGCGGACAGTACTGCAATGACGGCACCCGCAGATTCGGGAATGATGAAAAATGATTCCGCAAATGCAGCAGCTACACAGCCGGATTCTGCTTCCAAAACCTCTCTTAGCGATCAGGATAAATCGTTTGCCGATGCTGCAGCAAAAGGAGGAATGATGGAAGTGATGATGGGCAAACTTGCGGCAACGAATGCAGAAAATGCCACAGTGAAATCATTGGGTGAAATGATGGTAAAAGACCACAGCAAAGCCAATGATGAGCTTAAAAAATGGGCATCCACAGCAGGATATACACTACCGACAAGTTTAGATGCAGATCAACAGAAAATGTATGATGATCTGAAAGCTAAAAAAGGAAAAGATTTCGACAAAGCCTACACCGATCTTATGGTAAGCGATCATAAAGAAGATATTGCAGCGTTTAAAAAAGAAGCTGCCTCCGGTTCGGAAGCATCGCTGAAATCTTTTGCCAGCAGTACACTTCCTACTTTAGAACACCATTTAATGGAATCTGAGAAAGCAAAATCAGCAGTTAAATAGGAAATACCTTCTTAAATAAATTACAAAACTATTCTCAGAAATAAATGCTGAGAATAGTTTTTTTATAACCTTTTTTAAACCAATTTCAGAATTATCTCTTTACATTCATCGGGAATTTATTTTTTTCCGAAACCTGCAATTTCTTTATTGGTTTTTTCTGCATCCTTTCTGTCTTTATAATGAATGAAAGCAATATTTGCTCCTTCCTTGGCGAATAGCAGTGCTGTTGCTTTTCCGATTCCGCTGTCTGCTCCTGTTATAAAAACGTTTTTGCCTTTTAGCTGTAAACTTTCCATGTATAATGTTTGTGGTGTGGTGGTGTTAATTTTCTTTCTACTTCATTGTCAGCTGTTTTTCCATTTCAACTTTCAGGCATTCCAGAATAAATTCACTGTAACACATTTGGGCATTAATCGCTTCTTTTCTGGAATTAAGATTCATTTTGTGGGAAAAGACTGTTTTATTTTTATAGACAAAACTGAAATAAGCAAAAAGCCTGTGTTCCGATTCTCCCACTGGAGTTGCATAACCTGTAATGGCAATTCCCCAATCGGTATGAAATAAGTCTGTAACATTTAAAGCCATGGTATCTGCAATATTCTGCGAAACACAATCGTTCTCTTCTGCTTCTTTTCGGTCAACTTTTAAAAATCTTACTTTTTCTTCCAGCGTATACGTCGTAATTCCGCCCTTGAAAAAAGTTGAGGCATCTTTAATCTGCGAAAATGAAAACTGTAAAAACCCAGCCGTTACACTCTCTGCGATGGCAATGGTTTCTTTGGTTGTCTGAAAATAATTTCCTGTAAATTCTAATAGATCGTTCCGGAGATTCATCATCATAAATTATTTAATAGATTTAGAATACTGATTAAGCTTAACCAGCAACAAAATATTTAACTGCATCATCCTCGGTCTCAGGCAGGATCGTCCTCTTTTCTCTTGGGAAGCTTTCCGAATTTTTCATAAAGTTTATGAAGTTCGTCCAGTTCATCTTCTGTAAGATCTTCGATATCTACAATTCTGTTATTAGCCTTCTCATGCGCTTTAATCAGTTCATTAAGTTTAATCTGGATGGCTTGAATCTTTATTCTGAGCTTTCTGGATAAGAAAAACCATTAAGAAGGTAACAATTGTGGTTCCTGTATTAATAACCATTTGCCAGACCTCCGAAAATTTAAAAAACGGACCCGTTGCAGCCCAGATAATTACTAAAACACTTGCTCCGATAAAGGCTTCGGGACTTCCGGCAAAACATGCTGACCGATCTGCAAACCGGTCGAAAAAATTCTTTTTCATAAAAATAACACTTCGTTTACAATTCTTTTCTGTTGATTCAGTAAACCGAATTTCGTTATTCCTGAATAATAAATGTATGATTATAATCAATTGGCAAATAAAATACATGATTGTGATTCTGCTCATAATCAGCTGCAATATTGTATACTAAATTTGTAACAGATCATCACAAAGAAAGAAATATGAAGCCGAAGCAGATTCCGGGGGTTCCGATACAAAAGAAAGGAGGATTCCACGATACCGAAAGTACGAAACAGTTTAAGATTTTAGAAATCAACTCAAAATTTGCTGTTCTCAAAGAACGTTTTTTTTCTATTAACCGATGGAAAGAATACTGTGGTAATGCTTCTGCAGATTTTAAACATTTTGATGCTTCCGGAGAATTGGCAGACCGTTTTCCCCAAAAAGGAGATTTTATAAGAATTGCCATTCCCGGTCCCGGAACGGTGGAAGCTAAAGGATACGACTGGGTAGAGATCATTAATATCTCGCATCGGGATACAGACAAAAGCGAATCTTATCTGATGATGTGCAGACCGTCTAAAGAGCCCAATAAGCTGAAAGGCTATGTTGCGCATTTTTATACACCTGCAGCCACTTCCAGTATGTTGATCTCCAAGGAAGGAAATTTATTGAAAGCCGCAGTATACGGGAGAAACGAAAGACCGAATTGCAATACATCTTTTTGGGATAAAATAAGAAATTTTTTCATCGCTCTGGGCGGAATTTTCGGATTTGGAAAAATGCAGTGGAAGATTCTCGCCGACGGTTTGCTGGATTTTGAATAAAATTTATTTATACACTTGTTTTTTCACACCATTTACTTTTCTATTTAACTCCTCAGATTTTTGAGGAGTTTTTGGTTATATAAAATTGCTGACACATCTTTTCGAATATTAAATCTTAATTTCGTTCTTCTTTTTGAACGGAGAAGCAAACAATAACCGAAAATTCCATCTACAAAAAAGCGCTCTGAAACTTCAGAACGCCCTTCATAAATTTATTTTATCAAATGTTGTTTTAAGAAATATGGGAAGCGAACATCTCTTTATTAAGATGAGCGATGTGTGCCTTCAGGAAAGCATGAAGTTTAGGATTTTCCACAATATAATCGGAGAATTTAGGGACAATCATAGACTTATTGGAAACAATATTCTGCATGATTTCATATTCTTCTCCAAATGAAATGTCCAGCCCGAATTCCTTCTTTACACAGGAATGCAGATAATCATTGATATATTTTTTACAGTCACCGGATGAGGTTTCTTTTATATCAGAATTAGTTTTCATATCCATAGTTAATAATTTTTAAAGATAATGAAAAAATATTTAAGTATATAAATATTTATTATTTTAAATTAAATGGTATATTTGTATACTAATTTTTACAAAATGGAATATTCTTTGATTAAAGATATAATAGGATTATTAGAAGAATTTGAAGCTGAAAATTCGGGAAATATATATTCTAAAGATGTTGAAGGATTCAAAACCTGGATACATAATAAAGAATCTTCTAAAAATCAGGATAAGCAAAATGATCCCTATTGGGAAGGAAAAGAAAATGGAAGAAGCCCTGAAAGTGCTATTAATACACTTTTGGTACATCTTAACAGATATGCAAAAACTTATTCTAAATCTGCAATCGCGAATTCCGAATTTTCTACGCAGGAAGAATTTATTTACCTCATTAATCTGAGATCTTTCGGAAGAATGACCAAAACAGAGCTGATTAAAAAAAATATTCAGGAAAAACCTGCGGGAATGCTCATTATTGCCAGATTATTAAAACAGGGATGGATCGAACAGACCGAATCTGATGATGATAAAAGAAGTAAATACATCAGCATTTCAGAAAAAGGGCTGCTTGCTCTTGACAAACAGATGGAAAAGATCCGAAACGCAACTAATATTGTTGCCGGAAACCTAAATTATACAGAAAAAATGGAACTTATACGTATTCTTAATAAACTTGACCGTTTTCACCATCCGATATTTTCCAGAAATATCGACAGCAAAGATCTTATCACTACGGTTTATCAGGAATACGCATTTAAAAACTAAAACTATGAGCAGAAAAGTAGCAATTATCGGTTCAGGATTTTCCGGCTTGTCGGCAGCTTCCTATTTATCCAAAGACGGATACGAAGTGCATGTTTTCGAGAAAAACAGCGAAGTGGGAGGAAGAGCAAGACAGTTTACAACGGATAATGGTTACGTATTCGATATGGGACCAAGCTGGTATTGGATGCCTGATATTATCGAAGCTTTTTTTAATGACTTCGGAAGGAAATCTTCGGATTTCTATGATCTCATTCCTCTGAATCCTCAGTTTGAAATGGTATTTTCAGACGGAGTGATGGGAATTCCTGAGAATTATGAAGAAATGAAAGACCTTTTCGAAAGCATAGAAAAAGGCGCAGGAAAACAGCTTGACGAATTCATGAACGATGCCCAGTACAAATATGAAGTCGGAATGAAAGATTTCGTAAACAAACCCTGCCATTCATGGTTTGAATTTATTTCTCCAAAAATTGCGAAAAGTGCTTTAAAACTGGATTTACTCACCAATTTTCAGCGGTTTGTAAGAAAATACTTCAAAAATCCTAAGCTTATTATGCTCATGGAATTTCCTGTAATTTTCTTAGGAGCAGCGCCGAAAGACATCCCCGCTCTTTATAGTTTAATGAACTACGGCGGATATAAATTAGGAACATGGTATCCGATGGGAGGATTCGCAAAAGTTACACAGGCAATGATGCAGATCGCTTCTGAAGGCGGAGTCCATTTTCATTTCGATTCCAACGTTGAGAAAATCATTCTTGAAAATAACAAAGCGGTTGGTCTGAAAATCAATGGTGAAGAATTAAGATTCGACACGGTGATTGCTTCATCAGATTATCAGCATACCGAAACTTTACTTCCGGAATCTCACAGAAATTATGACGAAAAATATTGGGAAAAGAGAGTTTTTGCACCTTCTTGTCTTATCTATTATTTAGGATTTAGCGAAAAAATTCCCAATCTTACCCATCACACTTTATTTTTTGAAAACGATCTTGAGCTTCATACAAACGAAATTTATGAAGATAAAAAGTGGCCAACAAAACCATTATTTTACGCTTGCTGTCCTTCAAAAACAGATAAAGATACCGCACCGGAAAACGGAGAAAACGTATTTCTTTTGATGCCTGTAGCGCCGGGAATAGAAGATTCTGAAGAAATGAGGGAGAAATATTTCCTTGAAATGATCTCAAGACTGGAAAAACATACAGGAACTTCAGATCTCATTTCTAAATTAGAGTACAAAAGAAGCTATTGCGTAGAAGATTTCAAGAAAGATTATAATGCCTACAAAGGCAATGCATACGGTCTTGCCAACACCTTATCACAAACTGCAGTTTTAAAACCTTCTGTAAAAAACAGAAAAGTAAAAAATCTTCTTTACACAGGTCAGCTAACGGTTCCGGGACCGGGAGTTCCGCCATCCATTATATCAGGTAAAATAGTCGCCAGAGAAGCAAATAAATTGAATTAACTATGAAAAAACTTTTTGATGACCTGTCTTATAAAATCAGCAGGGAAACGACCAGACAGTACAGCACCAGCTTTTCTTTAGGAATTATGGCGCTTTCTCCGAAAATACGAAACCCGATCTACGCTATTTATGGTTACGTGCGTTTAGCCGACGAAATCGTAGACAGCTTTCACGATCATGATAAACAGAAACTTCTTTCAAAATACAAAGAAGAGACATTCTGTGCTTTGGAAGATAAAATTTCTCTGAATCCGGTGCTTCATTCTTTTCAGGAAACCGTACATCAGTATAAAATTGATTACGCCCTTATTCATCAGTTTCTGAAAAGTATGGAAATGGATCTTCAGAAAATAGATTATAATTCAGATTTATACAAAGAATATATTCTGGGTTCTGCGGAAGTGGTAGGATTAATGTGTCTTCATATTTTTACAGAAGGAAATATTGATGAATTCGAAAGACTGAAACCTTATGCCATGACGTTAGGATCAGCTTTTCAGAAAGTGAATTTTCTTCGTGACATGAAAGATGATTATCAGATTTTAGGACGCTCTTACTTCCCGAATGTCGATATTTCATACTTTGATAATGCGGTAAAAGCTCAGATTGAAAAAGAAATTGAAGAAGAATTTAAAGTTGCGCTGGAAGGAATCAGAAAACTTCCTCCATCCTCAAGATTCGGAGTTTATCTGGCATACAGATATTACATTTCGCTTTTCAGAAAGATTAAAAAAACGTCCGCTGCCAAAATTGTCAACCAGAGAATAAGAATATCCAACGGAAGAAAGCTTTCTTTAATGATGAGCAGTTACGTACAATATAAAACTTCTTTTTTGTAGATACATTTACTTACACCCTTGAATAATGAGACACAGACTATACAGAGAGCAGCAGCTGAATTGTGATATCGAAACCGCATGGAAATTCTTTTCTTCAGCAAATAATCTTTCCAAAATTACCCCGAAAGAAATGAACTTTGTGGTATTAACCAAAATGGAAAACGATGAAATCTACGAAGGAATGAACATCGATTATTACGTTTCACCACTGTTCGGAATAAAAATGAAGTGGAGAACCAAAATTATTCAGGTAGATCATCAGAAAAGTTTCACCGATTTTCAGGAACAGGGGCCTTACAAACTCTGGCATCACCACCACGAGTTTATTCCGAATGAAAATGGTATTTTTATGAAAGATACGGTGGATTACGAACTGCCTTTGGGATTTTTGGGAGAAATTGCACACACTGTTCTGGTAAAGAAAAAAGTGGAAGATATTTTCACGTACAGATATAAGATTTTGGAAGAAATGTTTAATAAAAATACTGCGGAATAATGAATTTTCTAATTGTAGCAGCCACATTCTTCATTATGGAAGGAATGACGTGGATCATCCATAAATATGTGATGCATGGTTTTTTGTGGTCACTTCACAAAGACCATCACGATCACAGCAACGACGGACCATTGGAAAAAAACGATTATTTCTTCGTTATTTTCGCTGTTCCCACCATTATTCTGATGTATTACGGAACCATGCAGAATTTTAACCACTGGTTTTACATCGGGGTTGGAATTGCATTGTACGGAATGGCGTACTTCTTCGTTCATGATATTTTCATTCATCAGCGTTTTAAAATTCTCAGAAATACCCAGAATCCATACCTTTTGGCGATCAGAAGAGCACACAAACAGCATCATAAACATACAGGAAAAGAAAGAGGGGAGTGTTTCGGATTTCTTTGGGTTCCTGTAAAATATTTCAGAATGTACTTTAAGAAACAAACCACCTGAAAATGCTTCAATATACGTATCTGTTAATCAATTTTTTTACGGTTATCGTCTGTTTTATTTTTTCCTTCCATCATAAGATAAAATTCAACAGGCATTTTAAGGCATTTATCCTTGCTTCCTCTATTGTAGCCCTGTTTTTTATAATCTGGGACATCTGGTTTACCAAAATAGGAGTGTGGTGGTTTAATGATAAATATCTTCTGGGGCTCAGAATTGTAAATCTGCCGATTGAAGAAATCTTATTCTTCATCTGCATTCCGTTTTCGTGTATTTTTACCTATTTCTGTCTGGATAAATTCTTCAGGCTCGACTGGAAGCCTGAAATGGAGAAAATATTCGTTATTTTTTCTATAGTTACTTTGGTTATTCTGGCATTGTACTGCAACAACAGAATTTATCCTTTCATGACGTTTTTAACGACAGCAATCAGTCTGTTTGTACTGTATTTCATATTAAACGCAAGATGGATCGGCAAAGCTTCTTTTATTTATCTGATTCTGATGCCCGGATTTCTGGGAGTGAACGGAATTCTTACCGGAACAGGACTCGATTCTCCGATTGTAAATTACAATCCTGAACATTTTCTGGGAATCAGAATTTTGACGATTCCAATTGAAGATACGGTCTACGGTTATGAAATGATTCTATGGAATATTTTCCTGTTTCAGAAATTTAAAAAGAAAGAACAGGCGATAGAAGAAACTGCATAATTTTATCATCATCAAAATAATTTTCCCGTTAAATCTATTTTTTCTGGTCACAGTTCTTCGGAGTCTGTGGCTTTTTTTTCGTCAAACTTTTTCCAGATTAATTTAGAAAAATAGTTATGTAACAAAAGTAGCAGTAAAGCCATTTTTAAATCCTGAAATTTGTTCAGAAAATATTTTAAAAATGAACTTATTATCCATATTATTTGGCAAAAAAGATAACTCCGCACTGGAAAATGCATTGAAAAACAATCCTTTTCTGGTCGACGTGAGAATTCCTTCCGAATTCGCTTCAGGAAGTGCAGAAGGTGCACAGAATATTCCACTGAGCGAAATTAAAAATCAGATTTCAAAGTTTACAAACAAAAGCGAGATCATTGTATTCTGCAGAAGCGGAAACAGAAGCGCCATGGCAAAAGGTATACTGGAAAAAAATGGTATTTCCAATGTGGTGAATGGCGGAAGTTTAGAAAATGTGGTAAAAACAATGCGGAAAATCAAAAATATAGGTTGATTTTCAACCGGAAGAAACTCTTCAGTAAAATAAAAAATCAAAAAATGTTTCACAATCTATTTAAAAACTGGAACTTTGTAAGACTTCTGCGGTTGGCAATGGGAATATTCCTCACAATTGAAGCCATAAGATCAGGAATGTGGTTTCTGATCATTACAGGAGTGCTTTTTACAGTGATGCCATTGCTGAATATCGGATGCTGTTCAGGAGGAAGCTGTTCGGTTTCCACCAAAAATCCTAAACAGAGCAATGATGAAATTGAATATGAAGAAATCAGGTAAAACCATTAATAAACAAAATAGAATATGAACAAATTTCAGGAAATCATCAGTCAGGACAAACCCGTTTTGGTAGACTTTTTCGCAGAATGGTGCGGTCCGTGCAAAATGCAGGCTCCCATTCTTCAGGATCTTAAAAAAGCAATCGGAGATTCGGCAAATATCATCAAAATAGATGTCGATAAAAATCAGACAGTTGCCGCACAGTTCGGAATCAGAAGCGTTCCTACTTTAATGATCTTCAAAAACGGAGAAGTGAAGTGGAAGCAGTCCGGAGTCTTTCAGGCAGATGAATTGGAAAGATTAATAAAACAAAACATCTAACAATGTACAGAAACATCATCGTTGCATTTTTCTTAGTAATCCTTACAGGATGCGGAAAAGCACAAAGTATAACAGATAACGTACTTCCCGCAACAGAATTTTCTCAGAAACTCGATAAAACCAAAGACGCGCAGTTAGTGGACGTAAGAACATCCGGAGAATTTAAAAACGGACATTTGAAAAATGCAATGAATATCGACTGGAACGGAGGAGATTTCATAGAAAAAGCAGCCGCTTTAGATAAAAATAAACCTGTTTTCGTCTATTGTATGAGCGGACCGAGAAGTACTGCTGCAGCCGCAAAACTCAGAGAATTAGGCTATAAAAACGTCTACGAAATGCAGGGTGGAATGATGAAATGGAGAAACGCAGATCTTCCCGAGATCAAAACTTCAACCGCAAAAGGAATCACTCTTGCACAATACAATGATTTGTTGAAAAGCAAAACGCCCGTTTTGGTAGACTTCTATGCAGAATGGTGCGCTCCGTGCAAAAAAATGGAACCTTTCCTTAAAAAAATGGCTGCCGAAATGCCGGACAAGGTAAAGATCGTAAGAATCAATGTTGATGAAAACACAGAACTCTGTAAAGAACTCAGTGTTTCTGCGCTTCCGGTGCTCAAACTCTATAAAAACGATAAAATCGTTTGGGATAATCTGGGATTGGTAACCGAAGATGAGGTAAGAAAACAGATTGCCCAATAAATCATGAATAAATTTCCTCTGTGGATCAGAAAAAACTGGAGTACAGTGATTATGATTGCTGTACTCATCCTTTTATGGGTAAATCCCGATGCAAAAGCATGGGTGATGAGACAAATGATTTCCACAGGATTATTCAATTCGAAAATCGAAGAAAAAACAGAAAATTCTTCACTTCTACCGCCAAATTTCAGTGTAAAAAATGAGCGCGGAGAAATAATTGAAACGTCTCAGCTCAGAGGAAAAGTAGTTTTCATCAATTTCTGGGCTTCGTGGTGTCCTCCATGCCGCGCAGAATTTCCTTCGGTTCAGAAACTATATGACCGATACAGATCAAATGAAGATATGGTATTTCTTACGGTAAATCTTGATGATGAAATGATTTTGGGTAAGAAATATCTGCAGAAAGAAAAATTCAGTATTCCTTTTTTAGTTCCGAACGACAGTATTCCTAAAGAATTATACAGCGGCTCTATTCCGACAACCACTGTTCTGGACAAAACAGGGAAAATAAGAATGCATCATTCCGGAATGGCAGATTACAGCAAAGACTCTTTCTATAAGGAAATTGATGGGCTTTTGAAAGAATGATTTAAATAAAAATAACCTTAGCAATCCATCATTAACAATCAATGTGATTAATAACGGATAATTAATAAATCTTTTGTGCCTAAGCAAAAAAATTCAGGCAGACTATAATTTAAAACCATTCTTAACGAAACATTTTATAATTTTGCAGAAGTGAAAAAACTGATCTCAATACTATTGCTTAGTTTATACTTGGTTTCTACAACCGAGCTGTATCAGTTTTTGAAAATTCCGGTTCTTATTGAACATTATCTGGAACACAAAGAGCAGAATCCGAAACTCACCATTGGTTCGTTCTTCAAAATCCATTATGACAATCCTGTAAAAGATTCAGATTACACCAAAGATCAGCAGTTACCGTTTGTTTCCCACGCAGCGCATCTTATCATCGTATGTACACCTGCGACACCTTTTACGTTTCAGTTGTCTGACAAAGAATCCAATCCGATTATTAAGTCCAAACAGACTTTTTACAAAAGCATCTTTTACAATAAAGATATTCTCAATTCCATTTGGCAGCCGCCGAAATCTTGTTGATTTTTTTTGAATTCTTCTCAAAATATCTTTGAGAACGTTTTGATATTAAGTTAATCAACGATAGGTTCATTAATTTTTTATCAGATCAAACTTATTTATTCATAAGCATTTGCTAGAATCGTAAATTCAAATAGAGATATTTATCTGTAAACCAGTTATCTATCATCTATTATCAATTATCAATTATCTATTATCTATCATCTGCTAATAAGCTCAACAAAACATTATGCTAACAAAAATCATTGAGTTTTCTGTAAAGAACAAACTCATCATTGCGCTGTTGATTTTGGGATTGATAGGCATTGGTTCCTATCAGGTTACCAAACTTCCGATAGATGCCGTTCCCGATATCACCAACAATCAGGTTCAGGTCATCACCATTGCTCCTTCATTTGGAGCAACAGACATCGAAAGACTCGTGACATTTCCCATAGAACAGGCGAACAATAATATTTCAGGATTAAAAGAAATCCGCAGTTTTTCACGGTTCGGTTTATCGCTCGTTACCATTGTTTTCGAGGATGATGTCGATATTTACTGGGCAAGACAACAGGTTGCAGAAAGGCTGCAGCAGGTTCAGACCCAGATTCCGCAGGGAATCGGAACCCCGGAATTAGGTCCTATTTCCACAGGTTTAGGCGAAATTTTCCAGTACGTGATCCGCCCCGAAAAAGGCTACGAGAAAAAATACGACATCACAGAACTCCGCACCATTCAGGACTGGATCGTGAGACGACAGCTTCTCGGTGTAAAAGGCGTTGCTGAAGTCAGCAGTTTCGGAGGAAAACTGAAACAGTACGAAATTGCCGTCAATCCCGACAGATTAAATGCTTACGGAATCACCATCGACGATGTTTTCGATGCATTAAACACCAATAACCAGAACACAGGAGGAGCTTATATCGAAAAAGGTCCTACCGTTTTATACATCCGAAGCGAAGGTCTGATCGGAAATATTGAAGACATCAAAAATATAGCGATTGCTTCCAAAACCAATGAAATCCCACTGTTTATAAGAGATGTTGCAGAGGTGAAAACCAGCTTTGCAACACGCTATGGCGCAATGACATTCAACGATCAGGGAGAAGTTTCCGGGGCAGTGGTGATGATGCTGAAAGGCGAAAACAGCAATCAGGTCATTAAAAATGTAAAAGAAAAAATCGCACAAATCCAGAAAACCCTTCCGAAAGGAGTCGTAATAGAACCTTTCCTCGATCGTACCAAAATGGTAAACAACGCCATCGGAACCGTAGAAAAAAACCTTACGGAAGGCGCATTAATTGTTGTTTTTGTACTGGTTTTGTTCCTCGGAAATGTACGCGCAGGACTGCTTGTGGCGTCTGTAATTCCTCTTGCTATGCTTTTTGCCATCTCTATGATGAATCTTTTCGGAGTCAGCGGAAACCTGATGAGTCTCGGTGCATTGGACTTTGGTTTGATTATCGACGGTGCAGTCATTATTGTAGAATCCGTCCTGCATCAGTTCAGTCATAATTCAAAATTCAAAAAAATATTCTCCGTTGGAAAAGAAGAAATGGACACCATTGTTACCGATTCTGCCGGAAAAATGATGAACAGTGCTGTCTTCGGTCAGATCATCATCCTTATTGTTTACCTTCCGATTCTTACCTTACAGGGAATTGAGGGGAAAATGTTCAAACCGATGGCACAAACTGTCGCTTTCGCTTTATTAGGCGCATTTTTATTGTCGTTAACCTACATTCCGATGATGAGTTCTTTGCTTTTGAGAAAAAGAAGCTCAAAACCGAGTTTATCCGACCGGATGATGAAAAAAGTAGAGAAAATCTATCTGAAAACATTACTTAAAATTTTAAGAGTTCCGAAAATGGTATTCTCCATCGTGGCTGTACTTTTCGTATTGGCAATTTTCATTCTCAGCAGAATGGGAGGAGAATTTATTCCTTCCCTTGAAGAAGGAGATTTTGCCGTAGAAACCAGAGTTTTGCCGGGAAGTAA
>NZ_JBBCQL010000072.1:0-18079 GCF_037149975.1 Chryseobacterium sp. VD8
AATGTCAAATCACCAATTTTATTATGGGGAGGAAAGAAGGATGAAAACGTGCCATTGGACCAGGTTATGGAATTTTATATTGGTCTTAGACGTTATCAAAAACAGGTGATAGCCCTTTTATATAAAAATGGTAATCACGATTTTCTCCATCATCCTCTCGAGGAGAAAGACAGGGACGAAAAGATCTTAGAATGGTTCGATTATTTTCTGAAAGATATAAAAGATGTTCCATGGATCAATAAGCAAATAAAAAAGAAGGCGCCTTTTTAAGCGCCTTCTCTTCGAACTTATGGAGTAGTTCTGAATAGTTCTTGTGAACATTGTGTTTCACTATCCATAAACTCATGTAAACGCGAAGTACCGTCTCCATCCCAAGTACAAACAAATCCGCTTGTGGCATTACAATCTTGTTGTACCTGAACACATTTGTTATTCTCATCAATACGATAAGTCGGAATTACTTTAGAGGCTTTACTTGCCAAATTGGTAGCGAAAGCTGCGCCTGCACCCATTGCTACAATAAGTGCTGGCAATAATATTTTTTTCATATTAAGTGTTTATTGGTTTATGCCTAATCTTTTCAAGGTTTTCGGCAATCCCTTTTTTGGGTTCCTTATCAACAGGCTGCTCCCTGAGCGGCCTGTTTCGTTTTGAATTCACGTCAAAAGCACCATCCCGGATTTTATAACGAACAAGTTCATTTCCAATAAGGACGAAAAGGTTGTTGTCCTGAACGATCATTGCAGACATTGGTATATTATTTTTATGTCGAATGTAAAAACTACCAATATATTGCTGTTGATCAGTGCTGTATACATCAATTATGGAAGATGTTTTCCAGGATTTTGAGGGCTCATGTTTGCCTTTCAGGTTGGATTGATTAAATAATAAATTACCCGAAACCAGTGAACCTTTATTTACGCTAAAAGGCGGAGCACTCATTTTATTATTGCCATTGGATAAACGTACTACAGAAATTTTTGCACGGCTTGTTGTATCAATGGTATTTAGACGATTCAATATCTTGAAATTGTTATCCATCACAATGTACTGGTTGCGATAGACATAGGTGTAGACCAGTTTTCCGCTCTGACTATCAGAACTCAAAATTCCATCCACATCAAAAATTCCGTCAATCTGTTTTTCTAAAATATCCGGTTGCAATTCCAGTTTTTTATTTTTATCTAAATCCAGTGAGGCTAGAATATACCGTTTATCAGACCTCCGCTGAGTTCTAATGGCAAATCGCATTGAATCAAGTATGGCAAGCTGATTAAAATATGCATCACCAAAGCTTATTGTTTTTGCTAATGAGTCCTCCAACTTCCCTTGATAAATTACTGGTACAGAACCATCGTACATATAATAATATGGTTTACGGATTGTTAACTTTAAGTTTCGGAATACATGATTTTTATTGTCCAATTTTACCTTTATATCTGACATCCCTCTTAGTGCGGTGTCAATTTTTGTTATGAAAAGCGGTGCAGTTGTATTTCCCAAATAGATATTTCCATCCTCCAACCCAGCAAAGTAGTAAGAATTTACTCCCAGGTCATAAATCTGTTCTTTAACAAGTGGATGCGGTACAAATCGCCTTGTAAAATTATTCTCCTGCTTAATAATGTGTTCGGAACTTAAAAATAAGCATACAACAATTCCACAACTGACAATACTTATGGCAATAGATTTGGATATGGGTAAGATCAGTCGATTTTGTGGATTCTGTTTTCTTTCCCTGTAAAGAATTGCTGTAAAAATTAGTATCACGACCACGATATTAAAAATCAGGTGTTCAGTCCACCCTAATTTTTCTAATATTCCGCCGCATGAACACGGAACAAAATCACTATAATTTATTATCAGATAAATATAGATAGTAAAAGCTGTCATTAAACCCAAAGAGCCATATAACGCAAATAATTGATAATCTGGAACACAGACATAAACTGCCAACGCAAATTCAACTATAATTACGGCATAGGAAATAAATCCGGCATAGGCACTCAACAGTGGGGATTGCGCGAGTTGAACCTGGAAATTTTCAAAATCCAAAAGTTTACTCATAGCTGCATATACAAAAAGCAGCGCTATGAAATAAGCTACAATACTTGCATAGTCTTTTGCAAAATATTTTTTCATCACAATCGGTTTAATGATTATCTATAACCAAATTTCAAAAACCTTTCTTGAAAAAAAATATCTTGAATGAGCTAATGTATTTCAAATAAATGCTTTTTTATTATAAAAAATTCCTACTAATAGGAATTTAATTATCGATACTATAATATTTGTTTGAATCTGGGTAAGTCATCCAGCACGATTTTATAATGTTGATTATATATTCTGTAGAGGTTTAAATAATCTCCAAATTGATTATTATAAGCAATTTCCTTTTTGTTCATATCCGAAAAAAGAATATCACGGTTTGCCCCGATCATCTTTAGTTTGATATAAAATTGATAAAAAGTATCCTCTAGATAAATCTTACAGTCTTTCTGGAACTTCTTATAATTACGATTAAATGATGTTACAAAGTCTTTTAACGAACTTCTTACCTTTGCATCATACAGATCAAGAAGCCTTCCAATATAATCAAGATCCTGCGCAATTATATCAATTAAAATTCTCGGTATTTCAAATTCATGAAGCAGAAATCTAATCGTTTTTCCATAGGAGTCAGTCGCTGCAATTCCTGTCAATAGGGCTAAATTATGGGTTTTAGGATATTGGGTGTGAATGGGAATAATGCGGTTTTTGACATCATCTTCGATTTCTTCAATAACAAAGGATAAACCAGATAAAATTTCATCTTCTTGTGCTTTATCGAAATCCTTTATTCTTCGTTCAATAAGGCAAGATTTTTTTACTAAATCCAAATCTTTGGGCAGAAATCCGGTTTTTTGAAAAAATTCAATGTAGTAATCCATGAGTTTATTCAACTGCAGTTGAATCACATCAATTTTGTTAGCGTGAAATGCAGGAGAGACCCAATGAAGTTTTGAAAACTCTTCAATCGCGTCCTTTAACGTACTTTCTACCAATGCTAATAAATAAGTGTTCATAATTATTGGCCAGTTAGTATAACAAATTTCTTATAGAAAAGAAAATCCAATATTTTACTAAGTAATGAAATAATTTTGATTTTCTAAGAAAAAAATAAAATTAATCTTTGTTATATTAACCCTTCAATATCCTAAGATTCCTTTTTTATCAAATGAGATAAAGATGGATCATTACTTATACGATCTAATTCCCGTTCAATAATTCCGTTAATGTCGGCTTTGATCTGTTTGTAATTCCCATCAATTACTTCTTGCATATTGTCATTACCATTTTCATCAATAAACTTGGTGATTTCGGGTATTTTTTGATATGATTTTGTCTCTGCTGCAACCTTTTTATTGTCCACGACAATCTGGGCATGAAATATTTTCTGATCAATGCGTTCATCGAAGTTGTCTGCAACTGATCCCACGAACATTCCTTGGGTTAAGGTGCTGATCTTCGACGCAGGAATTAAACTGTCAAGTTGTGTGGAAATGGATGTCGATTTGTCATTACGGTTTATTGTCATGCTTTGCCTTTTCTGCAAGACCTTTCCAAAACGATCAGAAAGAGTCTTTGCAGTCTCTCCAACAACCAGACCACTTACTATATTACCTACCAAGTTTTGTATCACTTTACTTTCTTTATCACCATAATCTCTGGTTAGCTGCGAGAAGTCCTGAATACCAAAGAGAGACGAAATTTTTAGGGATCTGGCGTAGGAAATGTAATCCAGTCCACGTATATATATTGTAGGTAACTCATCAATGATAATGGAACATTTAAGTTGATCCTTTTTAGAAATTAGTTTAATAATACGAGAATTATACAATCCTAAAGCAGCCGAATAAATATTTTGACGATCCGGGTTGTTGCCAACACATAGTATTTTTGGTTCCTTTGGATTATTGAGATCTAGAGTGAAGTCGTCGCCTGACATAACCCAGTATAATTGCGGGCTGATCATTCTTGATAAAGGAATTTTTGCGGAAGCAATTTGTCCCTGCAATTGGTCCTGGGCGCCGCCCTCCCAAGCATCCATAAAGGGAGAGATATAGTTTTCCAGTTCTGGATATGAAGTCAATATGGTAAATATATCCTCATACTTTTTGTTTAAAAGCTCTATAGCATGTGGGAAAGTACAATATCTGCCATTATCATAAATTTTCAGATACCAAATAATTGCAGCTAATAATATTATTGGTGAATCGACAAAAAATTCGCCCTGCTTAGTTATCCAGGACCTATTGAGGTTCAGCATAATTGTGTACGCAGACTCATATGCATCAGAGATGTCCGTCATAAATTTGGGATTGATTGGGTTACTTCTGTGACTTTCGCGGGGATTATCAAAATTGATTACATAGAACTTTGGTTTTACCTTGTAGCAGTGAGTATTCCTTAACAGGTGATTATATGCTATAGTTGAGAGATCTGGGAATTTAAAGTCATAGATATACATCGCAAAACCCTTCTCAATATGCTGTTTGATAAAATTATTGACGACGGCATATGATTTTCCCGATCCGGGGGTTCCCAGTACGATTGTCGCACGAAAAGGGTTAACAATGTTGATCCATCCATCATTCCATTTTCCTTTATAATAGAATTTAGTTGGTAAGTTTACCGAATATTCGTTCTCCATCAATTTGGTTTCCTGCATGAAGCTTTCATTTTCGCTATTAAAGACATCATCCATCAGATTGTTCTTTAAAAGCCGGCTTAGCCAAATACCACCTACCATCAATGAAATATATCCAATACTTGTCGTAAGAATGTATAAAAAGAAGCCTATGTCGGGAGAAAGTAATAGTAATGATGTGTTTAGAAAATAAAATACAAATCCTACTAATAAAATGGTATTAATTTTTGTCCAGGTAATTTTTTCATTTTTCACTCCTTTCGTTCCCAAGCAGCTTAATGCAAGAAGCAGGAATGCAAAAGCCTTCGTATAAAGAGTATGTGAAAATAAACCTGCCGTCCTTTGGAAGTTGCTTAAAATTCGGTTGACCACCTCTATGTTCCAGCCCTTGTCTGCAAATGCACTATAACAAAACCAATAAAAATGCATAAGTATCAGAACGATACTTACGGCCCTCATAAAAGCAATAATTTTTGCTAATCCTCTTAAATCATCATCTCCTTGCATATCTGAAAAATTAAATTTGCAAGTGAAATTATTGGGAATCTGTATCCGTTGATTAAATTGGCTTTTCAGGGAATTTTAAGGATTAATTTGGCATTATTAGTTATGTTTTTGACCGAAAACATATAATAAAAAAACTGCTATCAAACAGGTCTGTAGCAATTCTTTGGATTTTCAATAAGGTGATGTAGGATGCTTTTTATTAGAGATTATAAATTCAAGTTCTTTTTAATCCATTCACTAATAATAGCTTTGATATCGTTATAAAGATAATCATAGTCAGTACTATACGCAAAGTCATCCGTTAGATCATATTTTTTAAATATATCATCGCAGACATTCAGCATTTTTAGAGAAAATGGTCTTATCTCTTCATCAACAAAAAAGGTGTCGAATTCGTAGGTGACAACTTGAAAAATTGTATTGAACTTGGAAAAATATAGAGCTTCAAAAAGAATAGAATTTGCGATTCTCTCAGCTTCTTCTTCAGTATTTTTACCTTGAATAGCACCTTCATAAGCTTTAAAAGCCCAATTTGAACGTTGAGAAATAAATTTAGAATCGTAAGCCTTTTCAGGATAATTGGTGTATAGTAATTCTTGAAGGTTTGATCTAAAATACGAGAGGTTTTTAAGTAAAATATCCATATAATATAATTTTTAATGGATAAACTTAAAGAAGTAATATGATACCCTTCAAAATGTGGCAGTGATTGGTATTTTAAGGATAAATTTGTCTCAAAGGAAGCAATTTTTAATTTCTATTACCATTGGAAAAGATGCCTCTGACTTACCTCATGATCTGTTCGTTATATATGCATTGCGCACTGCATATATACAAACAGTTTGATTAGTTTTTGATTTTCCACTGTCCACCATTTTTAGGAGGTGGATCTTTATAGTCAATTTCTGCCGCATCAAATTCACCTGAATTCGATACTTGATTTAGACTATCCGCATTTCTGTTGGATAGTTTACTTATTGATTTTTCAAACTTAAAGTCCTGCTCTAAAGCCTGATCATCGTCCTGCTGTCTACAGGAGTGCATAAAAACAATTCCCGCTAAAATTGTAATTATTGATGAAATAATTGAGATAATCTTTTTCATAGTCATAATATTTAGAAGATTTATCCCCGGGGTTTTAATAGAATTCTGACTTCGAAATTATTGGACTTTTCTCGCTCTGAAAACCTTTGTATGGTGCGCTTCTAAAATAATTATGTTGTATTTCTAGAAAAATAACATTCGTAATTATTTATGTTTCTGGATGTTGACCTAGATATTGCTTCCATTTAATGTTTATTCAATAAAAGGTCATATTTGGGTGATTTTTTTTAATTTTATATGAAAGTCACCTAACCATGAAAGCCTTCCTTAAACTTTATATAATATGTTTTTCGTTTTTTTTCACGATGTCTTTGAAAGGACAGAATGATGAAGAGTTTAGTGAATACTATCTTCTGCGAAAAAATTATGAGGGACTTTCAGAAAATGATGAACATGCGCTTCAGTTTATAAAGCAGTATATAGCCAAAGCGAAAAGAGAAAAGAATTACGAACAATTAATTCAGGGGTATTTGGATGGTATTTTGTACTCATCACACCCAGAACAGAAATTAAAATTTGCGGATAGTACAATTTATGCCTCAAAACTCACTAAAAATAATGAAAAAATAAGCGCTGCATATTTGGAAAAGGGAGTTGTGTATTATTTCCAGTATAAGAAGTATAATCTCGCATTAGATGAATACATAAAGGCATATCAATACGCCAAAAATAGTACAGATTATTTTTATAACAATAGGCTAATCTATCTTATGGGTGTTGTCAACAGTTATATGGGAAATTATAATGAATCCCTGGAACAGTTTAGAACCACGAGTGAATTTTTTAAAAGTGAATCTAAAAAACCTCAACATCCAAACCTCATTTACAACAATTTAAGAGGTTATTTTAATTCTATCCATCAAATGGCAGTATGTTATAGAAATCTTGGACAGTTTAAGCGTTCGGATTCATTAATTGCTGTTGGTCTATTGCAGACATCAACGAGCAAAGAATATATGCAGGAATACAGTTATTTTTTGAAAGAAAAAGGAATTCAGCAATTCAGGAATAGAAAATATGAACAGGCAATCTCATCCCTAAATTCCTGCATGAAATCCATTTCAGCTGTCAATGATTTTGCTTGGTTAACGGTTTGTTATTCTTACATTGGTAAATCATATCTTGCCCTTGGAAAAGAAGATCAAGCTGCAACATATTTTAAGATGGTGGATTCCGTATTTCAAAGACATAACTTCATTTTACCAGAAGTAAGAAATAACTACGAATCTTTGATAAATTACTATAAGACCAAAAAAGATCTTCATAAAGAATATTTTTATACAAAGCAATTATTAAAAGCAGATATAGTCCTTAATAGGGATTTCAGATATCTTTCTTCTAAAATTCATAAAGAATATGATACCCCGTTATTGCGGGAAACAAAGCTTAGTTTAGAAAAGGAGATTTCCAAAAGTAAGTGGACAACTTTAATAATTATAATTTTGAGCTCTTCCGTGATATTGTTCATGATAATATGGCATCAATCTCAAAAGGATAAACTACTTAAAGCCTATTATCTTCTAGAACAGAAAATTTTAAATAAAGTTGAGGAACCAAAGCCTGAAGATTCTTCTCCCATAAATAATTCGGTTGACCCTTATATTCCCCAACAAATAATAAATGAGATATTAAAAAAACTGAAAAAATTTGAACAGAACAATGGTTTTATAGAAAAGGGCTTAACATCTAAAGACCTTGCAAAAAAGTTTGATACAAATTACAAATATCTCACAAGTATTATCAGAGAATCTAGGGGAATGAATTTCACCGATTACTTGGCTCACCTAAGAATAAATTATATTACAAACAAACTATATAATGATAGGAAATATCTGTCATATACCATTATAACTTTAGCCGAGGAATGTGGTATAGGGTCGCGTCAGAATTTTAATGAAAAGTTTCTAAAAATTAATGGTATTAAAGCCACAACCTTTATAAAAAAAAGACGGAAAGACTTAAATTTCGATGATGATCCAATAGTAGAAATTCCCCTATGATGCTTTTTAAAAGTATATTTTCAAAACGCTTTCAGTCCTTTATAAAAATTATGATTTTTAAAATTTAGAAATAATAGCTAATTTTATAAATTATAGCCACCTAAAGATGAAGAATGTTGAAAATATGGCCTATGAAATATTACTGCAGGGACTGCGGAATGGAGATCAATATGCCTTTCACCAAATCTTCCAAACATTTCACAAAGCAATAGTTTATTTTGCTTCTAAGCTTTTACCTGAATACAATTATTCTGAAGCTGAGGAAATTGTACAAGATGTTTTTGTCAAGCTTTATGAAAAGAGATCAACTTTTAATTCTTTTGAAAATATTAAAGCATTTCTATACATAGTAACAAAAAATGCGTGTCTGGACAAGATTGCTAAAGAAAAAGTTAGATCTAATCGCTTTGGTAGATACATTCAGGATTTTGAAGAATCAGAAGAAAGTATTCTTCAAAATATTATTGATGCTGAACTTATTAGCCAATTGGGAGCTGAAATTGATGCACTTCCTGAAAAGTGCAGGATTATAATGAGGCAGTTTTTAGATGAAGATAAAAATGCAAAGGAAATCGCAGATGATCTCGGCATAAGCGTAAGTACTGTCAATAATCAAAAATCCAGAGCCGTCTCTATCATAAAAAAACGGCTTGGAAATGCCGGAATCGCCCTTTTATTATTTTATTTATAAATTTTTCAATTTTCTTTAGAGAAACCTATACTATTTCCCGTTTCTATATTATAAACGCGGAATCATGGAAAGGAAAGATGTTTACATCAGTTTTGAAATAAGCAATATATTAAAAAAAATCGTTCAGGAAGAACCTTTGACTTTTAGTGATCATTCAACTTTAGAAACTTGGTTATTAAAGGATGAAGGGAATAAAATATATTTCAATAATTTAAAAAATGAAAATCTTGTCGCTGATTCCATAAAGAAACTTTATAATACTGATTCAAATGTTCAATTCAAACTGATTGAACAAAAAATCAGAAAGAAAAGAAAATTAATGCTGTTCCGAAAAATGAGCATTGCTGCTGGATTCATAGTCGTTTTCGGAACGTCAATTTGGTATTTAAACTATAAGTCGGGTACGCAAGAACCAACATTTAAAACCATAGAAAACGACATCTTACCGGGCTCAAATAAAGCTACTATAACTTTTGGGAATGGTAAAGCTATTAATCTGAAAGAAACGGAAGGCATTTTGGTAACTCCCAGCGGCCTAACCTATAGTGATGGGAGTTCTATAAATGATTCAGAATTCATCGGATCAGCAATACTGAAAACCCCGAGAGGTGGCCAATATAAAATTACCCTTGCAGATGGTTCTAAAGTTTGGCTAAACTCCAATTCGTCTTTAGAATATCCAGTAAAATTTTCAAACAATAATAGAGAAGTCCGATTAAATGGTGAAGCTTATTTTGAAGTTCATCATGACCCAAAACATCCATTTCTCGTCAACACAACTCTCCAAGAAGTTAAAGTTCTTGGAACAACCTTTAATATTCGTGCCTATGAGGACAAACAGTATACGACTCTCGTTCAGGGAAGCGTAGAAATTAAATCTAATGGCTCTACATTTACCAGAAAATTGAAGCCCAATGAACAGGCTATAATTGATCATTATAGCCTTTCCATTAAAAATGTCGATGCTCTTGATTTTATCGGCTGGAAGGAAGGGTTGATAAATTCGGGAAATATTTCTCTCGTGGAACTTTCAAAGGAAGTTGAACGTTGGTATGATGTAGACTTCAAATTTCCCCAAAATTTCAAAAATTCAGAGAGTGCAGATTTAAGCATTAACAAAAATGAAAATCTTTCCACTGTTCTAAAAGTAATAGATAAAACATACGGTGTAAAAACTGAGATTCACGGAAAGGAGGTGATCATCAGATAAGAACGTTTCATATGTGTTTATGCCCGTAGTTCGTAAGAATATACCGTCCCGAGGTCCAGTCGGGACGGCTGCGGGTTTTTAAAAGTTAAATAAAGCAAATTACTAACCCTAACTCAAATGTAATGAATAATACCATTATCGACAATGGTAAACCGATTTCTATTCCCCTATGGAAACGGAAAACCAATGAAAAACAATTAGAAAAAAGACAAGTCATGAAAAACCTAATATTTTTTATATTGATTATTTTTCTCGCTTGCACAAAACTTACTGCACAAAAAATAACATTGATCCAAAAAGATGCACCTTTCAGGACTGTTATTCGCCAGATTAACCAGCAATCGGGCTATTCTTTTTCAATAAATAGCAGGCATATGAAGATTGCTAAGGCTGTCACTATATCTGCAAAGGAAAAAGATCTAAAAGCGGTTCTAGATGAAATCTTCAATGACCAACCGTTCGATTATTCTATTGAAGGAAAAATTATAGTTTCTGTCGATAGGGGGAAGGAAACAGGTTCTAAAAACCCAATAGATAAAGATCAGACTCCCATAAGAGGAAAGGTTTCTAATGAACGGGGTGAACCGTTGTCCGGAGCTTCTCTTCGAGTAAAAGGAAGCAATGTAAACTTTATGACAGATGCAAATGGAATTGTTATGATCCCTGGTTCATTAAAGGACGAGGTACTTCAAGTTTCATTTATCGGTTATACACCAGTAGAAGTTCCTGTAATAAATTCAGGTAATATTATTATGCATCAAAACGATAATATTATTGGAATAGTAGATGTTGTTTCGACCGGATATCAAAACATACCTAAAGAACGAGCAACGGGCTCATTTGTCCAAATAGATAACCAATTATTAAACAGACGTGTTAGCACGAATATTTTAGACAGACTGGACGGTGTTACAAGTGGATTGATTTTTAATAAAATTTCAGGTCCAATAGGGTTAAATCCTCCGAATGAAAAATTAGGAATAAGCATAAGAGGAAGAGTTACAATTGATGATAAAGTTAGCGCTGATCCTCTGGTTGTACTTGACAATTTTCCCTATGAAGGAGATATTAATAATATAAATCCAAATGATATTGAAAGTATCACAGTACTTAAAGATGCTGCTGCAGCTTCGATCTGGGGTTCGAGATCTGGGAATGGTGTCATTGTAATCACTACCAAAAAAGGAAAATTTAATCAACCCTTAAAGATTGATTTTAATTCAAATTTAACCGTAGGGGCAAGGCCAAATTTAAAATATTCAAGAAATTTTCTTAAATCCTCTGAATTTATAGATGTCGAAACGTTTCTTTTTAATAAGGGGTATTATGATCCCAATTTAAACGACAACAATTACTATCCTGTAATATCACCAGTAGTTGAGCTTTTATCGAAACAAAGAAATGATCCTTCAAATGAGAATATTACTGACCAAATAAATAGATTGAGAAATGTGGATGTTCGCGACCAAACATCCGAATATTTTTATCGTCCCAGTATGAATCAACAATATTCATTGGGTTTTAGAGGAGGTTCGGAAAAATCTATTTATTCACTTTCTATAGGATATGACAAAAACCGTAATACCTTGTTTGGTTCTGGAAACAATAGGTTTACTATTAATTCAACAAATACATATCATCCCATTAAAAATTTGGAAATTACAGGTTCTGTATTATATACAAAGAGTGAGAATAAATTTGGATATCAATACACTTCTCCGTATCCATATATAAGTTTTGTTGATGATAATAAAAATCCGCTTGCGGTACCATATGGAAAAAGAGACAGTTATCTTGAAAATAGCCAAAGTTTAGGCTTTTTAGATTGGAAATATAGACCCATTCAAGAAAGAGACCTTTATGATACCAGTACTAAAACTGATAACATCCTTATAAGAGGCATTGTCCGGTATAATTTCACTGATTTCTTAAATGCTGAAATTCAATATCAGCATGAAAATGAATTCGGAAATAATCGTGGTTACAGAAGTCCCGAAAGTTATGAAGCGAGAAATTTCGTTAATATGTACAGCCAGCGATCTAGTGAGGGCTCATTTACATACCCCTTTCCAAAAGGAGGAATTCTCTATTTAACAGACAGAAAATTGTATTCCAATAACTTCAGAACACAGTTGAATTTCAATAAAGAATTTTCACAAAAACATTTAGTATCTGCAATTGCGGGAGCTGAGATAAGAGAAATAGTAAGTGAGAGTACTGATAAAGCGTTGTATGGCTACAATGATGAGTTTGGAACTTCTGTGACTAATTTAAATTATAATATTCCTTATCCAATGAACCCATCGGCACTTGGATCAACGGTTCTTCCGTCTCCTCTTGGGAAAATTATAGGTAATACAAATAGATATATATCTTATTATGCAAACGGCGCTTACACGTATTTAGGTAAATATACTTTTTCACTGAGTGGAAGAAAAGATGGTGCAAACATTTTTGGAGTGAAAACAAATGATAAAATGACACCACTTTGGTCAACTGGTGTTGCTTATGATATCAGCAAAGAATCGTTCTATAAATTTTCGTTAATACCTTATTTAAAACTAAGGGCATCATTTGGATATAATGGAAATGTATATAATGCCTCATCCTATTTGACGGCAACCTATGATGTCAGCCCAATTACTGGACTACCAATTGCCTACATCACGAGTGCCCCAAACGCAGAATTAAGATGGGAGAAAATTAGAAACAAAAATCTAGCTTTAGATTTTTCATCTAAAGGTAATCGCTTGAATGGTTCATTTGAAATTTATGAGAAGTTGGGTACTGATCTTATCGAGGATGCTTTGTTAGCACATTCAACCGGGTTTTCTTCTTACAAAGGAAATGCCGCAACTGTTAAGACAAAAGGTTTTGATATTAATTTAAACTCAGTAAATCTTAATGGTAATTTTAAATGGAATACGACTATACTATTAAGTTATAATAAAGATAAAGTAATATCTTATGACACAAAATATACTTCGCAATATCTAACAAGTTCAGGGCTTAATATTGATGGTCCTGGAAGATATGGTTTATATATCAAGGAAGGAAATAGTCTTTTCGGAGTATATAGTTTTAAAACAGCGGGACTTGATCCAACAAATGGAGATCCTCAGGGATATTTAAATGGTGTTATAAGTAAAGACTACCTCAATATAATTACAAGTTCGAATAATGAAGATATTGTATATCATGGTTCGTCAAGACCAAGAAATTTTGGGGCATTACGTAACACTTTCTCTTTTAAAGGAATCTCTTTATCCGCTAACGTTACATATAAATTTGGATATTACTTTCGCCGAAGGTCAACCTCATTAAACCTGTCAGACGTTGTAAATAGCGGATATGCCAATCAAGAATTTCAAGACCGATGGCAAAACCCAGGAGATGAAACGCGAACTACAGTTCCCTCAGTCTTATACGAATTCAACTATAATCGCAATATTTTTTATCAAAGCTCTGAATCTCTTGTTGAGAAAGGAGACCATATAAGATTACAGGATATTAGCCTTAGTTATGATTTTAATAAGGAATTACTTAGAAATCTTCCAATTTCCTCATTACAAATTTATAGTTATATAAATAATATTGGTATAGTGTGGCGAGCAAATAAGAAAGGAATTGATCCGGATGTTAGTGAATATAACCTTTCCGGTTATAATTCCTACCCAAATCCGACAACAGTATCATTTGGTATTAGGACAACATTAAAATAAATGCAGTTATGAAAAATATTATAATCTATGCAATATGTACATTTATCCTTGTTGGTTGTAAAAAGCAAGATGAATGGTTAGAGAAAAAATCAAATAAATCAGATATTATCCCATCTACCGTTGAAGATTTTCAGGCTTTACTAGATAATACTGATGTGATGAATACCAAATACCCTGCAATTGGATTAATTGGTGCTGACAATTCCTATATTTTAGATCAAACTGCCATCTCTGGTGGTACATTACAAGAAAGAAATGCATATAAGTGGTCAAGCGACATTTATGAGGGAGAGTTATTTGCTCCAGACTGGACTTATCCTTACCAAGTTATCGAATATTCTAATGTAGTACTTGATGGCATTGAAAAAATTAAAAATATTAATGATACTCGAATACCAGAAGTAAAAGGAACAGCATTATTTTTTAGAGCTTTTGCATATTATCAGTTAGCACAATTATATGCGAAACAATACAATGAAAGTACCGCAGATTCAGATCTAGGGCTTCCCCTTAAATTAAATTCCGATGTAAATGATTTGCCAAACCGTTCCACATTAAAAGAAACTTATGATAGAATTATTAATGATCTTATTGAAGCCGAATCTTTACTCCCTCTGCAAGTCAGTTACAAAACTCGGCCTACAAAATTAGCGGCAGAAAGCATGCTTTCAAAAGTATATTTTAATATGCAAAATTATACTAAGGCTAAAGAATTTGCAGATATTGTCCTTTCTAAAAATTCAGAACTTATTGATTTCAATACCTTAAGTACAACTGTGAATTTTCCATTTCCTACTGTTCGAGGTAATAATACTGAAATTATATTTTATGCACAAACTATTTCATATACTTTTAACAGTAGACAGGAATTATGTGTAATGAAAGATTTATTTGATACATATGAAAATGAAGATCTTCGTAAGGCAATTTTTTTCAAAAAAAATACCAATGGCGCAATTAACTTCGGTGGTAGATATACAGGAGCAGGCGCACTATTTTGTGGAATAGCTACAAACGAGATATTTTTGATTAGATCAGAATCATTGGCTAGATCGGGGAATTTTGTTGAAGCAATGAACGACTTAAACAAGCTTTTAAAAGAGAGGTGGAAAAAAGAAAATGGACGAAGTACATATTCAAATAAAACAGCTTCAAATCCTACTGAAGCTTTGTTATTAATAATTAATGAGCGCAGAAAAGAACTACCCTTTACTGCCAATTTAAGATGGGAAGATTTACGCCGTTTAAATATGGATGATAAATTTGCAAAAAAACTAACACGTAATATAGGCGTAAATATCTACACTCTAGAAGCCAATAGTCCAAGGTATGTATTCCCAATCCCTCCTGTAGAAATCAATTTTCATCCATTAACTCAAAATATTCGATAATGAAAATGATAGTCAAATTTATAATATTAGGCATTCTTTTGGTAAATTATGCTAATGCTCGAACTATTCAAACAAATTCGAAAGGCGGCAATAAAGTGGCATATTTAAGAATTATCATAAATGACTTAACTAAAAAAAATAATATCAAATTAGCTTATTGGGATAACGGATGGGGTGCTAATTCAGGTGTTAATAATAAAAATTTAACTTCCAACTCTGGAGAAAGAATAAAAATTGAATTTAAGAACAATGAATCATTTTTGTATGCTGATTTATCTGTAGAAAATGGGCAGACAATATTTAATAATTATATAATTGAACCTGGTGATGATTTAACTTTTAATATTGAAAGGAACATTATTACTGTTACCGGAAAGGGTAAAGAGAAATATGAACTCTTTTTTGATATCCAAAAAGATTTAAAAAAATTGTCCGTTCAAACTTTAGATTCGGTTCGAAAGTTAGAGAAAATATATGGTTATGAATACTTTGCTTTAAGAAAAACTGATATTACAAGCTATGAAAGAAGGTTTGATAATGCTTTTGTCTCATTAGAAAATTCTAAGTTGACGGCTTTAGGTGCATTGGAAAAATACCGAGATAAATTATCTAAATCAATTTATTCATTACTAAAGGCTAATATAACGTTCAAGTATAAAAATGACTACCAACAAGCTTATATCTTTTATACTTCCGAAGCTAATGCTCAAAATAAAGAATTTGCTGATTCTTGTATAAATAAACTAAAGAAGATTTACTCTGAAAATTTATTAAAATTCGACCAAAAATTTGACAGAGATATTCTTCTGTATTCCGACTATTACTACGATTTTATATTAACTGGTTTACGGAAAAAAGACTTCCCTCCACCTCAGGCAGTTGCATTTCTTAGAAAGGATTTTAGCGGACTATTTCAGGATAGGTTGTTAACCTCATATTTACTTGTTAAAAAATTACAATCTGACAAATATTCTGATATTATTATTGAAGTTACAAATTCAGTTAAAACACCTTACTGTATTGACTTATTAACAAAATATCGCGATAGTTCTTTGGCAGGAAGCTTAGCATATAATTTTTCTTTGCAGGATACTCTAGGAAACGTCGTAAAACAAAGTGATTTTTTAGGAAAAGTTTTGTTGATAGATTTTTATTTTACAGGCTGCACAAATTGCCGTATTCTTAACGATCAAATGACTGAAATATATAATATCTATAAAGATAATCCTAAAATAAAATTTATTAATATTAGTATCGACAAGAGTAAATATGAGTGGATTAAATCTGTGCGAAGTTTAGAATATTCGCATCGAGGAAGTTTAAACTTATATACTAACGGAAATGGTTCAGAAGAAAAACTTATTAGTCATTATAATATACGTGGATATCCAACAGTATTAATTATAGATAAGTTGGGAAAGATTGCAAGTTTAAATCCGCCTAGACCATATGATGAAAAAAATAGGATGAATTTAATTCAATTAATAAACTCACTTCTTTAAAATTTTAAGCCTAAGGTTTTACCAATAGATATCATCTTAGGCTTAAACTGTTCTTATTCCTATTCTTCAACCCATCTAGCATTTGTGTGATAAGGTTGGAAATTATTAGGATCGGTATTACTACCGGACGGATTGATTTTAGTGTAATCACAGGTTTGACTAGACTGAGTTACACAATCCCCCGAAGGTCTACTTGATTTTAATTGGTAAGTAGAACCAATTAGCACATATTCTCCAGCAGCTTTATTACTTGCAGTAAATGCGCTTCCAACGGCAAATACTACTGCCGCACCTAATAATAATTTAAAATTTTTCATAATAAAAAGTTTTTGATTTGTTGCTTACTCTGGTTGAAGGTTTTCAGCTTCCCCTTATTTTGGACCCAATAATTTTAATTCACTTATACTGATCTAAATTATTCTAGCGGGTTATAAAGTAAATGATTGGACGAATTTATCTTGTTTGCTGGATGGTAATTAACATAATCATAAAATATCAAAATAGCTCTTTAGTTGGAGTATGACTTTTAATTTTCCACTTCAAGATATAATGGAGATTATAGTGAAATAAATCGATTAATACGTAAATTTACAATCTGTTAGAAGTTTAAAATATCTTTATAATGGGAGTCAAAATCTAAGAACTCTAATAAAGAAAGAGATTAAATTAATAAATTCACTACAAAATTTAAGGTGCCATTAATGATAGCACCTTAAATATTCTTTAGTCCTCACCTTCAACCCATTGGGCATTTCTCGTATTAGGGGTGAAGTTATTTGGATCTGTATTACTGCCAGATGGATTAATTTTGGTATAATCACAAATTTGACTTGGCATTTCTCGGCATTCTCCGGCAGGTCGATTTGTTTTAAGCTCATAAGTATTAGGAGCGATTAAAACATATTCTCCTGCATAAGCTTTGTTGCTAGCAGTAAAAGCGCTTCCAACGGCAAATACTACTGCCGCACCTAATAATAATTTAAAATTTTTCATAATAAAAAGTTTTTGATTTGTTGCTTACTCTAGTTGAAGGTTTTCAGCTTCCCCTTATTTTGGACCCAATAATTTTAATTCATTTATACTGATCTAAATTATTGTAACTGGTTATAAAGTAAATGATCTGACAAGTTTTTCTTGTTTACTCGAATAGCGAGTGAAGTGATCACAACGAAAAAAAGGTTAAAAATTAAATGTTGTGGCCATGTTAGATTTTTTATGACGCCTCCACATGAACACGGCACATACTCAAAAACATGAAATAG
>NZ_JBBCQL010000073.1:0-17770 GCF_037149975.1 Chryseobacterium sp. VD8
TTTTACGACATCTTCCACCTTATCATAAACAACAGAATTTTCTTTAAAATCTTCCGCCTTTGCCGGAGTTCTGTTGTAAACGGATAACGGAACTCCCGCTTTTTCTAAATTTTTCGCCATAGGATATCCCATATTTCCCAATCCGATAAATCCTGCTTTTTCTTTCATTTCCAATAGTTTTGTTGAATAATAACCTGGAGATTTTACTGCAAATCCTGTACAAAAATACGTTGCCGGAAGCATTTATTTCCTGATAATTTTTATAATTGATAAATCTTGCAGACATTTGCAAAAAATAGAGCAGTGAAGATTATAGATATTGAGAGCTGGAACAGGAAAGAGCATTTCGAATTTTTTTCTAAAATGAAAAGCCCTTATTTCGGATTTACTTCGGAAGTAGACTGTACCAAAGCTTATGATGAGGCGAAAAAGAATAAACAGTCGTTTTTTGCGGCATATCTTTACAAATCCATGATAGCTGTAAACTCTGTAGATGCCCTGAAACTGAGAATTGTAAATGATGAGGTAATTTTATATGATGAGGTTCATGTGGGAAGTACAATTGGCAGGGAAGACGGAACTTTCGGGTTTTCATTCTTTCACTATTCTGAAAATTTTGAAGTTTTTAATGAAAGACTTCAGGAACAGGTAAAAGCCGTACAAAATTCTAAAGGACTCGGAATCAGTAATGATGGTTTGCCGATCAATCATATCAGGCATACTTCTATTCCGTGGACTTCTTTCAGCGCGCTGCTGCATCCTACGAATTTTGATCCTAAAGAATGCATTCCTAAAATCGCCTTCGGAAAATTCAGTAACAGAGAAGGAAAAAAGTTTCTTCCGGTTTCTATAGAAGCGCATCACGGTTTGGCAGACGGTCTCCATCTCGCGCAATATTTTGAAGAATTCCAGAAACAACTGAATCTTTAATTTTTTCAGTCATTTATCCCATATTTCGTTATTAGATTTTAAACAGTCCGGACTAATTTATTTTTCCTGATCACTTTTTTATGTATCAAAGAGGGTAATTTTTTGATTTTCAGAATGCTACAAAGGAAAAAGGTTTTTCAGTTCCGGCTTTAGACTATATTTTCATGTGCAATTGATTGTAATCATAAAAAAAGATGACAAAAACTTCTAGTTTTGTTCACAGTTAATTGAAAATGTCAAAAAAAATATCCCGAAAAATAAGGCTGCCCGAAGAATAACGTGGTATGTATGTGGTATTTTAATTATATAAAATTTTAATCATTTTTTCTTTCTTTGTCTTTGGCTAAAATCTTAATCGTTGTTTTCACGATATTATTTTAAGCATAAATTCAAAAACAAAGAAAAAATAAGCAAATAAATGGTATTGAAATAGTAAAATATTCAAAACTAAAAAATTACTTCAACCGATAAAAAATTAACTGCGGAACCGAAGTAAAAGAGCGTAGAAATTTATGCTGAAGCTTTTTTGGAAAGCGTCAGAAATTAGTAGAGATGAGAAATTATGAAAAACGAAAAGACTGAATTCAATTTAGAAGATTTAAACCAAAAGATTTTTGTACAGGACGAGATTTTAGCATTAGCGAAAGAAAATTCGCCCCGTCTGCTGAATAAATTCAGATTGGTTGAGCCGGATTTCTTCAGTAAATTATCTGCAATCCAGCCCAATCTTAAAAACTCAGAACTTATTTTTTGTATTTATTTAAAACTGAATTTAACGACTAAAGAGATTGCAACGTACACGTTTGTAACTCCCAAAGCAATACAAAACCGTAAGAACAGGCTTCGTAAAAAGCTTAATATTGCTTCTGAGATGGATATTTATAAATGGTTTAATGATCTTTAAACCATTTTTTTTGTTTAAAATTCCAGAACAGCAGTATCCAGATCGTGGTACAATAAAACTTTCCAATGGTTTTCGATAGCTTCTTTTTCCCATTTCATCCTTAAATTCATTGCCTTTTTTCCGTCGAAATCACTTTTGTAAGCCAGATGATATTTTAAATAAGATTGCTGAGGAAGATTATCTGCTCCGTAAAAAACAGTCTCATTTTCTTCTTTCACCCAAAACACCTGCATAAACGGAGTGTGACCTCCGACAACTTCAAACGAAATTTCGTTCGTAATATTTCCCTTGTCTTCATCCATCCAGACAATATTTTCAAGTTCGATCAGCTTTTCAAGCGTATCAAAATCAAAAGAATAATTTCCCCGGTTTTCCATTGCGAAAGCCAGTTCACGCTTCTGGATGTAGATTTCCGCATTCGGAAAGGTAGGTTGAAATCCGTTTTCGGTTCTGGTAATTGTTGTTTCAATATGGTCTTTGTGAAGATGAGAAAGCAAAACTTTGGTAATCTGATCAGAATGAACATTTTCTCTTTCCAGAATTTTTGAAATCACCGTTTTTCCCTCTTCATTTTTCCATCCGATTCCTGCATCCAGAAGAATAGTATCATTTTCTGTAATGATTAAAAAAGGAGTAACAGACATTCTGATTCCTTTAACCGTATCTTTATTTTCTTCAGTTAAAAGCGTAAAATCTTTTGTCTTACTGGTAGAAAAATTTCCTTCTTTCAGTGGTATGATTTTCATGGAGCAAATTTCCTGAATATTTATAAAACAATGAAATATTTCCGTCAATACCTTTCATCAGCAAAACCAATAAATGCAGTAAACTTTTTAGCAGTAAATTGAGTATTTTTGTACTGCTGTTTAAAAAAAACCGGAAAAAAAGAATTTAAAAATAAAAAAACGCTCTGTGTGCTTATTTAAGTGAAATCTAAGATTCGACGTAGTCAAACGACTCTGTGAACTTAAAAACGAATAGCTATTAAAAAAATCTTCGCGCACTTTGCGTTAAAACAGTATAAAAATATATTGAAAATGAAAGTAGAAATCTGGTCGGATGTGATGTGTCCGTTCTGTTATATAGGAAAAAACAATTTTGAAAAAGCACTGGAAAATCTGCCTTTTAAAGATCAGGTAGAAGTGGAGTGGAAAAGTTTTCAGTTAGATCCTACTTTAGACCCGAAAGAAACAAAGACAACTTCCGAATATTTTAAAGAAAAGAAAGGTTTCCCTGAAGCTCAGGCGCAGCAGATGATCGCGCAGGTAAAACAGATGGGAAGCGGAGCCGGAATTGATTTTAATTTCGAAAAAGCATTGATCACCAATACATTTTCCGCTCATAAAATTTTGCATTTAGCTAAAAAATACAATAAGGCAAACGAAATGGAAGAAGCCCTTTTCATTGCTCATTTTGTAGATGGTAAAAATGTAGGAGATGTGGAAACACTGGTTGATCTTGCCGGTTCTTTGGGGATTGATCGGGAAGAAGCTCAGAAAGTTTTAGCTTCCGAAGAGTATAATACTGAAATCAGCAAAGATATTATGGAAGCGAGAAACAATGGCGTTTCCGGCGTTCCGTTTTTCGTACTGAACGGAAAATATGCGGTTTCCGGAGCGCAGCCTGTAGAACTTTTTGCCAGCGCATTGCAGCAGACTTACGATGAAACGGTAACTCCACTGCAAAATCTTTCGGATAACGGAGCTTCTTGTGATGCAGATGGTTGTGAAATTTAAGCTTAATTAAATGATAAAAATAAACGACGAACTTCAGTTTTTGATTGAAGACACTCTTTTTGTTTTTGCTTTGGATTCTGAAGCAGGAAAAGTATTTAACGATAAAAATAAACTGATTACAGGCATCGGAAAAGTAAATGCAGCAATGGAATTAACGAAAGAAATCTATCGTAAACGTCCAAAACTAATCATTAATCTGGGTTCTGCCGGAAGCAAAAGTTTCCATAAAGGAGATGTTGTATGCTGTACAAAATTCATCCAGCGCGATATGGATGTAAGAGGACTTGGTTTCAGCCTGTACGAAACCCCGCTTTCAGGAATTCCGCCCGTTTTGGAATATGGTTTGAAAAGACAGGATCTTCCGGAAGGAATCTGCGGAAGCGGCGACAGTTTTGAGATGAATCATTCGGAAACGGTTTATAATATTGTGGATATGGAAGCTTATCCTCTGGCTTTGATCGCGATGAAGGAAGAAATTCCTTTCCTGTGCCTGAAATATATTTCCGACGATGCAGGAAGTGATGCTGCGGACGATTGGGCTGTTCAGGTTCATCTGGCTTCGGAAGCGTTTAATAAAATTCTGTTTTCGTAAAATGGAGGCAATTATCATTAAAAAAGCTTCTTTAAGTGATCTTGGAATCATTCAGAAAATAGGAAAAGAGACATTTTATGAAACTTTTGCACCTCATAACTCAGAAGAGCAGATTCAGAAGTATCTTACCGAAAGTTTTGCGGAAGAAAAACTGACAAAAGAATTAAATAACTCTCATTCTGAGTTTTATATCGCTTATGATGACGAAAATGTAGTAGCTTATCTGAAAATTAATTTTGGAAATGCACAAACCGAACTTCAGGACGAATCGTCTGTGGAAATTGAAAGAATTTATGTGAAAAGTTCGCACCATGGTAAAAAAGTCGGACAGCTTTTGTACAGCAAAGCTCTGGATATTGCCGTTTCACACCACAAAAAATACATTTGGCTGGGAGTTTGGGAAGAGAATAAACGAGCCGTCAATTTTTATAAGAAGAATGGTTTTGAAGAATTTGACAAGCATATTTTCCGTTTGGGAAATGACGAACAGACTGATCTGATGATGAAGAAAATTTTAGACTGATTTTATTTAAATTTTCTCCTAAATCTCATAAATTTCAGCATCCGTAAATACATAGAATCTTCCTTTTTTAGGGAGATTTTTTGTGTCTAAACCTGTAAATTCACTGAAAGCGGGAAGCAACAATTGATTTTCTGTCACCACAAAACACGGAAGTTTGATTTTTTTAACCACAGAATTAATGACAAATCCGGGATGAATATGTCCTGTAATCTGAAATTTTTCATTCTTTTTCTGAAAATCGTGGACGAATAAAAAATCATCAATATTTAGGGTTTCGTCCTTGAAATTAAGGCAGAGTTTGGCTTCGAGTTTCTTTGAAATTCTGTCGTGATTGCCTTCTACGAGATGAAATTCAAGATTTGGAAATTCATTTTTCCATTCGCAGAATTTGTCTACTCCCGAATTGTCTCCCGCGTGAAGCAGATCGCCGACAACAATAAATTTTTCCGGCTGAAAATATTCGATTAAAACGGATAAACGCTGCAGATCATTTTCAAAAATATGATCGGAAAGCGCAATTCCGTTTTTGCGGAAATGGGCTGTTTTTCCAATGTGAAGATCCGACAGGATCAAGGCTTTTTCTTTTTTCCAGAATAATGCTCTCTGATTGGTTAATGTAAAGACTTCGTCCTGAATGTGGATATTTTTTGTTACTATTTTCATAATTGTTTTCTGATTTCCGCTAACTTTTGTTCTGATGACTAAATTCGCAGCCCGACCTGAGTGGAGCTCTTTTTGTGCAGCATCGCGGAACAAAAAAGCGGGAACGGAGGGCGGATTAAGCTGCCCAGATAAAAATTATTTCCCTTTTTTCGCCTGCTGAATCAGTTTCTGAATTCTCGCATCCAGTCCTTCGCTGGAAAGCGTCTGTCGCAGACTGTCCACTTTTATCGGGAAACTCAGCGGGGTAAAAGTATTGGCAAATTTCAAAATTATTTTTGATTTTTCAATCCGTTTAAAGGCTTCCACCAATCGCTGTTCCTGCAATTGCGCATTAAAAACTTCTGTATAAGCCTGTCTTACAAGAAAATGGTTCGGATCGTAATCTTCGAGAACTTTGAAAATTAATCCTGCCGAACTTTGCAGAGATTTGTTGGAACGCTGTTTTCCTGCATAATTCTGGATCACCATTCCGGAAATGACCGCAATGTCACGGAATTTTCTTCTTGCCATTTCTGCTGAATTGATGCTGGAAATTACATCGGTCATCAGATTTTCCCTGCTCAGAATTTTATGGAGATTTTCTTCATTCAGCGGAATTTCTTTGTCGCTGAACAGTTCAAAACCATAATCATTCATCGCCATTGAAAAGGAAATGGGAGCCAGTTTGGAGATTCTGTACGCAATTAAAGCCGACATCACCTCGTGAACAAGCCGACCTTCAAACGGATACATGAACAGATGGTATCCTTCGCGGTTTTTAATGAGTTCAACCAGAAATTCGTCCTCTTTTGGGATGTGAGATCGTTCTTCCTGATTCATCAGCAAAGGATGCAGAAATTTCAGTTCTTTTTCTGAAGCTTTCGGATTAAGGGCTCCGGATAATTTTTCTCTTAAAAACTGACCTAAATTTGAACTTAAAGGCAGTCTTCCTCCCAGATAACTCGGTGCAAAAGCTTTTCCTTTGGCAGCGCGGACAAAAACCGTCATATCTTTAATCATCGCAACTTCCAGAACTCTTCCTGCCAATATAAATTTTTCGTCTTTTTTGAGTTTTGAAATAAAATATTCTTCCACCATTCCGATATAACCGCCGGAAATGAATTTCACTTTCAGCATCGCATCGCTTACGATAACGCCCATATTCATCCGGTGAAGCATCGCAATTTTTCGGGACGTTACTTTATAAAGACCGTCTTCCTGAATCACGATTTTATGGAATTCTTCATAGCTTTTCAATACACTTCCGCCGATGGTAAGAAAATCGAGAATGCTTTTCCATTCTTCATCCGTCATTTCCTGAAAAGCATATACTTTTTTAATCCTTTCGTACAATTCCTGCGGATAAAATCCGTCACCGACCGCCAAAGTCATTAAAAACTGAACCAAAACATCAAAACACAGAACCTGTGGATCTCTCGGCTCAATCACTTTTTGTTTTACGGCTTCTTTTAAAGCGGCAACTTCAATCAGTTCCAAGGAATGTGTCGGAACACAATAGATTTTTGAAGTTTCAAAAGGGGAGTGACCACTTCGTCCTGCACGCTGCAAAAATCTCGCAACGCCTTTTGCAGAACCAATCTGAATAACGGTATCAACCGGCTTAAAATCAATTCCCAGATCCAAAGAAGAGGTGGAAACGACGGCTTTTAACTTTCCGGAACTTAGATTTTCCTCAATCCAGATTCTCAAATGAGCATCAATCGAACTGTGATGAATGGCAATCTGTCCTGCAAAATCGGGATAGGCTTCAAGTAACAACTGATACCACATTTCACTTTGGCTTCGCGTATTCGTAAAAACAATCGTAGATTTCGATTCTAAAATGATGGGAACAATTTTATTAGCTAATTTTGCACCTAAATGTCCCGCCCACGGAAGAATTTCCACTTCATCCGGAAAAACGGGAAGAATATCAATTTTCTTCTGTTCTTTGGCGGTAATTTTTGTTTTTTTAATATCATACGGAATTAAAACATCCATCGCTTCATCCAGATTTCCGATAGTTGCTGTAATTCCCCAGATTTTCATTTTAGGAGCATATTTTGTGAGCTGGGAAATGCCCAATTCCACCATTACACCACGTTTTGAACCGAGCAATTCGTGCCATTCGTCGACAACGATGGTTTTCAGTTCCTTAAAAAAGCGTTCGTGATTTTTCTGCCCGAGAAGAAGATGTAAGCTTTCCGGTGTCACCACAAGAATTTCAGGCATATTTTTTACCTGTTGCTGCCGTACTTTCTGATCTGTGTCGCCGTTTCTTACTCCAACTGCCCAATCCAGTCCGATTTCGTCAATGGCCTCCTGCATCGCTTTGGCAATGTCTTTGGACAGTGATCGGAGCGGTGTGATCCAGATCATTTTTAAACCTTTTCCATATTGTTCAGGATGGTTTAAAAAGTGGATTAGCAATGCTAAGAAAACAGAAAATGTTTTCCCGAAACCGGTCGGAGCAATGACCATTCCGCTGTAGCCGTTCTCAAATTTCTGCCACGTATCGATCTGAAATTTAAAAGGGGAATTGCCTTTATCCGCCATCCACTGCTGAATGACTTTAAAGCCGTTGGTATTTTCGAAGTTGCTCAAATTATTTCTTTTTATTTATCGCAAAGTCAAACAAAGGATTATAAAAATCATCTTTTTAAAGATAAACAATGGCATTTCATTTATCAAAGAAATACAAATTATATTTCCTTGATAAGCGAAGCGGCTTAGTTTAACATTTAGTAAGCAAAGTATAAAAAAAATTGTTTCTCCTTGCGATTAATTTATTACTGTATTAATTTTTTTATTTCTTCCAGATCATCAATCTCATCCACCGTTTTATACTTTCGCCATCCACTGATGAATGACTTTGAAACCGTTGGTATTTTCGAAGTTGCTCAAATTATTTCTTTTTATTTATCGCAAAGTCAAACAAGGGATTATAAAATTCATCTTTTTAAAGATAGACAATGGCATTTCATTTATCAAGGAAATACAAATTGTGTTTCCTTGATAAGCGAAGCGGCTTAGTTTAACATTTAGTAAGCAAAGTATAAAAAAAAAATTGTTTCTCCTTGCGATTAATTTATTACTGTATTAATTTTTTTATTTCTTCCAGATCATCAATTTCATCTACCGTTTTATCTTTTCGCCATCGTAAAATTCTTGGAAAACGCAGTGCAACACCACTTTTATGACGGTTGCTGAAGCCGATTCCTTCAAAAGCAATTTCAAAAACCAATTCAGCTTTTACTGTTCGAACGGGGCCGAATTTTTCAATGGCATTCTTATTCACAAATTTACTGACTTCCATAATTTCTTTATCCGTTAATCCGGAATATGCTTTAGCAATGGTGACCAATTTATCTTCGTTTTTCACAGCGAAGGTGTAATCGGTGTAGTATGCGCTTCGTCTTCCGCTTCCTTTTTGGGCGTAAATCAGAACCGCATCAATCGTTAAAGGACTGATTTTCCATTTCCACCAATCGCCTTTTTTTCGTCCGGAATGATAAGGTGAATTTTTCTGTTTCAGCATCAAACCCTCACTGTTAATGTCCCTTGAATTTTCTCTGATTTGATTTAATTCTTCCCAGTTTTCAAATTCTATTGATTCGGAAATTTTGATATTTTCAGGGTTTTCATTCAATAATAATTCTTCCAGCATGGCACGTCTTGCGGAGATGGGCTTTTCACGCAAATCGTTTCCTTCCAGTTCTAAAAGATCATAGGCAAAGACTTCGATCGGAATTTCGGAAAGCATTTTCTTTGTTAATGTCTTTCGATTGAGACGTTTTTGTAATTCGTTAAAATTTAAAACTTTATCGTCTTTTACCGCGAGAATTTCGCCGTCAATTACAAAATTTCCGCTCATTTGCTGAACGGTTTCTGCGATTTCGGGAAACTGTTGCGTCACCAGTTCTTCTCCTCTCGACCAAATGAAAACTTCATCATTACGCTTGATAATCTGTCCGCGGATTCCGTCCCATTTGTATTCAATCAGCCATTCATCGGATTTTCCGAGTTCTTCCAAATCTTTTTCCAATGGATAAGCCAGACAAAAAGGATAGGGTTTTGAATTATCGGGATTTACATTTTCAGCCGAAATTAACTCCTGAAATGAAGCATCTGTCGGCTGCCATTTTCCCATTAAACTGTGCATCAATGCGCTGGATTCCTGTCCGGAAAACTTCGTCAGAGCATTAATCAAAGTTTTATCTGAAACCCCGATTCTGAAACTTCCACCCAATAATTTATTGAAAATCAGCCGTTCCGTGTAATGCAAACCATTCCAAGAAGTCAGGACAAATTCTTTTTTCTCAGCGTCAGTTTTAGTTTTTAGATTAATGATGTCATTCATCCAATCTGATAAAGAATGTTCAATTTTTTTCGTGGGCGGCGGAAGAATCAAGGAAATGGTTTCTCCTAAATCTCCGACTGAAGAGTAGCTTTCCTGAAACAGCCAGAACGGTAATTTTGTAATTTCCAAAGCCCATTCTTTCATATAGTTGGTGTTCACATTCCGCTTGGGTCTTTTGCCTGTAAACAAAGCAATAAACCAGACTTTATCTTCATCAGGCGCACGTTCCAGGTAATCGATGATGGCATCGATTTTTGCATTGGTCTTATTGGTGCTTTCGAGCGCATTGATCAGTTCTGCGAAATGTTTCATAAATTTTAATTGGCGTTTTTTAAACGTATGTTAACAATTTTTTGGGCAGCTTAATCCGTCTTCCACTCCCGCTTTTTTGTTCCGCTTTGCTCCACAAAAGGAGCTCCGTTCAAGCCGGGCTGCGTGCAATTCGGCGTTAATTATGATGGGCTATTAACAGGTCGCTCCTACGGAGCTCCGCCTTATCATTTTGTTTTTTCTATTAACAGTAAGCTCCTACGGAGCTTTCCTGCATCGCTATAATTATTAGTCTTTAATAATTTCTTTCTCTTTTTCTTCCTCATCATCATCGCCGTAAAGCGTTTCCACCACATCAGATTTAATACCAATTTCATTTAGATATTTAGAAAAAACTTCGGTCTGTCCGTGCGTAACGTGAACGATTTCAGCTTCGGTAGCTTTTATAGCCTGTAACAAACCTTTCCAGTCGGCGTGATCGCTCATCGGAAAACCTGCATCGGCACTCCGCCATCGTCTTGCACCGCGAACCTGCATCCATCCGGAACAAATTGCCGTTGCTGCATCCGGAATTTTTTTGATGACATTGGAATCCAGCAGAGCGGGCGGAACAATCACAATATCTCCTGCAACGTGCTTGATGCTTTCTCTGAAATCGGGAATTTCATAATCAGGGAGTACGATTCCGACTTCTTCAAAGGCTTTATTTAGTTTTCCAATCGAGTAGTGAACGTGGATTTTTCCCATTCCTTCAACCGCCTTCATTACGCGTTGTGCTTTTCCCAGAGAATAACCGATGAAAACAGAGGTTTTTTGATTTTCCTGATTTCTGAGAACCCAGTTCTGGAGTTTTTTATTCAGATCCGGAACTTCCAGCCAGTTGTAAATAGGCAGTCCGAAAGTGCTTTCGGTAACGAATTCATTACATCTTACTAGTTCGAAAGGGGTACTTAATCCATCATCCTGAACTTTATAGTCTCCTGAAACCACGCTTACATAGCCTTTGTATTCCAACCGGATCTGCGCAGAGCCGATGATATGACCAGCAGGATGAAGTGAAACTTTTACACCGTTAATATTGATGACTTCTCCATATTCCACGCTCTGAACTTCAAGATCTTCACTGATTCTCTTGTGCAGAATAGGTTTGGTAAAATGATGACACAAGTATTTTTTCATTCCCCAACGTGCGTGATCGGCGTGTCCGTGCGTAATGACAGCCAAATCAACCGGTCGCCAAGGATCAATATAAAATTTTCCCTGCGGACAATAAATGCCTTTATTTGTGAATGTGATAAGTTTCAATGGTGCAATTTTGTTATTTTTTACATTCAAAAATCTAACCAATATATTTAAAAATCTTTAATGAAGCATCTTTTTCACATGATCCGTTACTATTTCAACCGATTTTTCCATTTCTGTGGTATTGAGGTTTCCAAATCCTAAACGGATGGCGGTTAGATTTTTATTCTGATAAAGTAAGGTTTTAGGAATAAATAAATTGTTTTGCGCACAGTTTTTAGAAAGCTGCATTAAATTGATAGGAATTTGCCATTCTGCCCAGACCGCAAGTCCGCCCGACGGTTTTTCAAATTGTATATAATTTCCTAAGTTTTCCTTAATCAGATGAATAAAATAATCTCTTCTTTCCTGATAAATTTTTAATGATTTTTTCAGATATCGGTTAATTTCTCCTTCGGCAATCATTTCACCCAAAACGTGCTCCATTAAAATATCACCCTGTCTGTCGATAATTCCCAGATGTTTTCTCATTTCAGACATCAGATTTTCGGGAGCGACAATAAATCCTGTCCGAAAACCGGGAGCCAGAGATTTTCCGAAAGAACCGATGTAAATCACCATTCCGTTCGTATCTGCGCTTGCAAGCGGAAGAAGTGGACTTTTGTCATAATGAAAATCGTAATCGTAATCGTCTTCCAGAATAATAAAGCCAAATTCATTTGCAAGATTCAGCAGTTCCAATCTGCGCTGCGCGCTCAACGTAACAGTTGTAGGATAATGATGATGTGGTGTAAGATACAGCATTCTCACTTTTTGCTGTTGACAAATTTTTCTGACTTCTTCGGTGTTAATTCCTTCACTGTCAATGGGTACTGATTTTATTTTCACCCCTGCTTTTTGAAAAATCATGTTCACCGAGAAATAGCTCAGTTCTGCAACTAAAACAATATCCCCTTCAGATAAAAGAATTTCCGAAGCAATGTAAATGCTCATTTCTGTGCTTCTTGTGATGAGAAGGTTATTTTTAGAAATAGGCAGTCCTCTGGATAAATTTAAATATTTTGAAAGATTTTCTTTAAAAAATTCACTTCCATCCTGATTGTACTGTCCGATTTTATGCGCCTTTCTTTTCAAAATTGAACTGTAAATTCTGGAATGCTGATCGATCTGAGTTAAGCGGATGTCGGGAATTCCGTCATTAAAAATGTATTCACAATTGGAATATTCAAAAGGATTATCTAAAATATTGGATGTTTTGAAGGTAAATCCTGTTGATTTCGGATAATTTTCGAGCTGAATTTTTTGTAAATTTTTCGATTCCAAAAACTGATACTGATCTTTTCCGATGATAAAAGTTCCTTTGTTGGGAAGACTTTCCACCCATCCCTGAGAAAACAGCTCTTCGTATACAGAAACAATAGTATTTCTGTGAACATTCAGCATTTCGCTTAGCATTCTTGTTCCCGGAAGTTTGGTTCCGAATGGCAAAAAACCGCGCTGAATGGCATTAATAAGCTGATTGGAAATCTGCATGTAAATAGAAACTTCGGAATTTCTATTGATTTTTATGAAACTCTGATAAGGAATTTTAACCGGACTATCCATAATCTTAAAACTGGCACCATACAACCATCCGGCAATATACTACTTTTGAAGCAAAACAAAAAAGAATGGAATTGTACAGTCTTTTAGAAAAAATTGTTCAGCAAAATGAAACACACGCAAAATGGCTGAATACGCTTTCCTTTATGGAAAATGCAGGAGCCAGAAAAATTTCAGCTTGCGAACATCCGACTAACGTGAGTTTGATACAGCTAAAGCACGCTGCGGAAGAACATCGCCACGCTTATTATCTTAAAAAGCAGATCCTGAAAATTGATCCTGAATTCTGCAGAACGTACAATAGCAATGAACTTTTAGCCGCAACGGCAACGAGACAATATCTTCATTCTCTCGACATTAAAGCGTGTAAATATCTTCAGCAGAATTTCAATCTCAGCAAAGAAGAATTAAAATATGCGGCGTATCTGTTTGTAACATATGCTATTGAAGTTCGTGCCGATGAATTATATCCTGTTTATCAGGAAATTCTGACAAAATATACCTCAAAAATTATGGTAAAATCAATTATTTTGGAGGAAGAAGGACATTTGGAGGAAATGATTCATCAGTTGGACGAATTTTCGGTAGACTGGAAAATTCATGCAGAAATTGTTTTAGAGATTGAAAAAGATCTCCATAGCCAATGGATTGATGCCATTTCAAAAGAGATTTTACAGGTAAATTATGCTGAATAATTTTCGCCATTTTCAGGAAGCCTTAGACAAAAGAAAAGAATGCGGAACCTTACGGGTTTTAAAATCTCAAAAGGAAGGAGTGGATTTTTATTCCAACGATTATTTGGGATTGGCAGGAAATAAAGATTTTCAGCAGATTTTATTAAAAAAAATCAACGAAAATCCGGAATTACTGAAAGGAAGTACCGGTTCCAGACTGATCAGCGGAAATAGTTCAACTGTTGCTGAAACAGAAGAATCTATAGCCAAAGAACATCAATACGAATCGGCCTTGCTTTTTTCTTCTGGTTATAATGCCAATCTGGCTCTGTTTTCAACGCTTCCGACCCGTCATGATACCATAATTGTGGATGAAAAAATTCATCGTTCTGTTCATGATGCATGTAAGATGTCGAATGCTAAAAAACTGAAATTCAAGCATAATGATGTTGAAGATTTAGAAAGAATTCTGAAAAAGCAAACCGGACTTTCCTATGTTGCAGTTGAAAGCCTGTATTCGATGGACGGAGATATTGCTCCTTTGAAAGAAATTGCAGAAATCACAGTAAAATACAAGGCTCAGTTAATTGTGGATGAAGCCCATGCTTTTGGTGTTTTTGGAAACGGTTTGGTGAGTGAGTTTAATCTACAGGAAAAAGTTCTGGCAACGGTTGTAACCTATGGAAAAGCAATGGGGACGCATGGTGCGGCGATTTTAACGAATGATTTAATTAAATCTTATCTCGTCAATTTTGCATCCCCTTTTATCTATACGACTTCAGCGCACGATTTTCTATGGATGAGTATTTTTAGCGGATATGAATTTTTAAAAGCAAACGGTAGATTATCCATTCAACTTCAGGAAAACATTAAAATTTTTCGTGAACAGAATTTGGTTACTCCGTCATGTGAAAACAGTCCAATTCAGGCGATTATTATTCCGGATAATCGTCAGTTGAAAACTGTACAGAATGCTTTATCGGAAAGTGGATTTTTAACGTATGCAGTTTTCAGTCCGACGGTAAAAGAAGGAACGGAAAGGCTGAGGATTTGTCTTCACAGTTTTAATACAGAAGAGGAAATTTTGAAGTTAACTGGGATTATTAAAGAATTTGTTTAAAACGTAAATGTCATTCAATCGCGAAATTACGATTCTATTGATTATCAATAAAGAATAGATTTCTCCTTCGTCGAAATGACAAGAAAACATTGAAATAATGAACATTGAATTAGAAATACAAAATATGAATCAGAAAACACTCTTCGTCACGGGAATCGGGACAGAAGTCGGAAAAACGGTTTGTTCGGCGGTTTTAACCAAATATTTTGAGGCAGAGTATTGGAAACCGGTTCAGTCCGGAGATCTGGATAACTCTGATACGATGAAAATTAAAAACTGGGTAGGAAAGCATACGGTTTGCCATCCGGAAAAGTATCGTTTTAAATTGGCTGCATCACCGCATCAATCAGCAAAGGAAGAAGGAGTTCTGATTGATCTGAATGAATTTAAACTTCCTGAAACACAGAATCATTTAATCATAGAAGGAGCGGGAGGATTGATGGTTCCGCTGAATGATAATGAATTTATAATTGATTTAATTGAAAAACTGAACGTTCCCGCTGCTTTGGTTGTGAAGAATTATTTAGGCTGCATCAATCATACATTGTTGTCTGTTTTAGTTTTAAACCAAAAGAAAATTAAACTGAAATATTTAATTCTCAACGGAAATTTTCCACCGGACACGGAAAGGGTTATTTGTGAAAATATTCCACAGGAAACTGAAATTATAAGAATTCCTGACCTTGAAAATATAACAGAAGAAAGTATAGAAAATATTGCAAAACAATTAGAAAAAATAGAATCATGAATAAGAATCAACTAAGAAACGACTGGACGAAGGAGGAAATAGAAGAAATTTATAATCTTCCACTTCTGGAACTTGTTTACAAAGCTGCAACAGTTCATCGTGAGTGGCATAATCCTGAAGAAGTTCAGATGTCGACATTGCTTTCAATTAAAACAGGAGGCTGTCCGGAAGACTGTTCGTATTGCGGACAGGCAGCGCGTTATCATACGAATATTAAAGTTCAGGCTTTACTGCCGACAGAAACGGTCATAGAACACGCGAAAAAAGCAAAAGAAGGCGGTTCGTCGCGCTTCTGTATGGCTGCGGCGTGGAGAGAAGTGCGTGACAATCGTGATTTCGACCGTGTTATTGATATGGTAAAAGGGGTGAATGAACTTGGACTGGAAGTGTGCTGTACGTTGGGAATGTTAACGGAAGATCAGGCAAAACGCCTTCAGGAAGCAGGTTTGTATGCATATAATCACAATCTGGATACTTCTGAGGAATATTACGACGAAATTATTTCCACAAGAACGTTCGACAATAGAATCAATACCATTAATAATGTAAGAAAAGCCGGAATTACGGTTTGTTCGGGAGGAATTATCGGATTGGGAGAAACGCCAAAGGACCGGATTTCGATGCTTTTAACATTGGCAACAATGCCGAAACATCCGGAATCTGTCCCGATCAATGCATTGGCAAGAGTGGAAGGAACGCCGCTTCAGGATAACGAAAAAACGAATACCTGGGAAATGGTAAGAATGATCGCCACAGCAAGAATTGTAATGCCTTCATCAATGGTTCGTCTAAGCGCAGGAAGAATAGAAATGACTGAATTTGAGCAGGGATGGTGTTTCATGGCGGGAGCGAATTCGATCTTTACCGGAGAACGGGAAACGCTTCTGGTAACACCAAATCCGGGCGTTTCTGAGGATATGCAGATGCTGCAGACTTTGGGATTAAAGCCGATGATGAAGGAGAAAACGATGTGCTGAAAAGTGAATGGTGAAAAGTGAATGGTCAATAGTCAATCGTGAATTTTTGGAGTGTGAAAATAACAATTCAGTATTGAATTCTATTCATACTTTTAGTACTTATAAAGTAAAGAATGATTAAACGCAAAGAAAATGCTTTGTTTTTATCCATAAGTAAAGCAAAGAAATTTCCGTCAAAGACGGATGATGAAGCGTTTGCTTAATTGCAGATGAAATCTGCTTGACTTTGCTTAGCTTGAAATATTAACTTAGAAATAGAATCTTTGCGTTTACAATTTATGATTGACAATTCAGCATTGAATTTTCAGTACTTATCTATTAATATAAAGAATGATTAAACGCAAAGAAAAATGTTTTGTTTTAATAATGAGTAAAGCAAAGAAATTTCCGTCAGAGACGGATGATGAAGCGTTTGCTTAATGGCAGATGAAATCTGCTTCACTTTGCTTAAAATATTAATTTAGAAATAAAGTCTTTGCGTTTGAACTTGACGATTGACAATTCATCATTGATAAAATTAAATATTACGAACAATTATTTATGAATTTACAAGAGCGCGACAGAGCCGTCAACTGGCATCCTTACACGCAGATGAAAACAGCGGAAGATGCAATCCCGATCGTGAAAGGAAGCGGAATTTATCTTTATGATGAAGACGGAAAAAAATACATCGATGCAGTGGCTTCGTGGTGGGTTACGCTTCACGGCCATGCGAATCTGTACATTGCACAAAGAGTTTCTGAGCAGTTGAATACGCTGGAACAGGTTATTTTTGCAGGATTTACGCACGAACCAGCCATTCAGCTTTCGGAAAATTTATTAAAGTTGCTGCCTGAAAATCAGGAGAAGGTTTTTTATTCGGATAACGGTTCTACTGCGGTGGAAGTGGCGCTGAAAATGTGTATTCAGTTCTGGCATAATCAGGGAAAAGAAAAGACGAAAATTCTGGCTTTTAAAGAGGCTTATCATGGCGATACTTTCGGAGCGATGTCGGTGAGCGGGAGAAGTGTCTGGACCAAACCTTTCGGGGAAATGCTTTTTGAAGTGATCTTTATTGATCCGCCGACTTCCGGGAATATTGAGGATTTAAAAGCCATCATAAAAAATCATGCTGAAGAAATTGCGTGCTTCATTTACGAACCGCTGATTCAGGGAGCCGCGGGAATGTTGATGCACAAAGCCGAAAATTTATCAGAACTGATGAAATTTTGCAGAGAAAACGGAATTTTAATGATTCAGGATGAAGTTTTTACAGGTTTCGGGAGAACCGGAAAGCTGTTTGCGGCAAATTATCTTTCGGAAAAACCGGATATCATGTGTTTTTCAAAAGGACTTACAGGCGGAACAATGCCGATGGGAATTACAACTTCTTCACAAGAGATTTTCGACGCGTTTTTGTCGGATGACAAATATAAGACCTTGTTTCATGGTCATTCTTTCACGGCAAATC
>NZ_JBBCQL010000074.1:0-17712 GCF_037149975.1 Chryseobacterium sp. VD8
AAGGAAGGGGAGGTGTATGGAAGATTATCGAATATGCCGCCCGTCATGTATTCCCAGCTGGTAGCAAACTTCCAGTCGGACAGGTTAATTTGTATGGTAAACTGAACTTCATCCGCTTCGTTTGCTGTAATAATCAGTGTAACTGAAGTATTCGCTTTTTCTACATTAAGTATTGCTGCCGTAGCATCGGAGATTGTTAATGTATTTCCTACAGGCTCAGGAATAGAAGTACCGGAAGTATCAATCAACAAAAATGAGCCATCCGGAAGTTGATAACTTTGAGACAGCAATTCATCCAGCCCAACTGGCGGAATTAAGCCTGAATCGGTAAAAGATGCTGCATTAATAGTAATATTACCGCTATTGGCAGCAGCCTGGCTTTTAAATGTAGTAACTAAATTGGATAAGCTCATAATAATAAAATGATTCTGTTAAACGTCCACAATTAATCCCATGTGGTCACTGGTACTGATGATTCTGCGGTAGTTATTCCAGCCAACAAAAGAAGTCAGCGCTCCTATATTTCCGGGAACAACGCCGCCATGTCCTGTGGGTCCGGCTATAGGAAGAGGGAGTGCAGAAGGTAATCCTCCTCCATCTAATGCCATGGCAGAATTATAAATCAAACTCCCTTGTGGAGCTCCTGCTATAGCCGGCACATCTCTGTTGTATGGTGTTCCTGTAACTCTGTTGGCTATGGTAATGTTGGTTGCAGGACCAACAGCCGAGCCTCCGCCATAACGTGTTAAAATATTGTCTACACTTGAGAATGTATCTTGTATTACATATTCATACCCCGGATAGCCGTTCGTTGCCCAGGGTCTGGCACTGTTATGAGACCTCAGCATGGTACAAACATATCCTTTGTCTGGCCATATGTTAGTGGTAGGATTAATCTGACGGGTATAGCCAACACCTGCTGGAAAAGCACCAAGTAAACGGTCGTAAGCAATGGGCTCAAAGTGAGTATTAAATAAATCTACATTAAAATCTCCTACAATAACTCCTACCTGATTGGCAGCAAGATCTGTAGTCATTTCAAGAATATTGGATAATTGGTTGGTTCCATCGGCAGCCTGCTGTTTTTTTGGTGAAGCATGGAAAGCCAATAATTTAATCATTTTGCCTGCTGCACCTCCTGCTCCCGGTTCCCAGAAAGTAGTTAAGAAAGGAGTTCTGTTAAATGCATTAGGGAAGCCTAATACCGGAGCAACACCGCCAGCCAAAGGTCCGTGAAAAAGCCATTGTCCCGCAAGTTTCCTATAGGGTACACCAGGGTTAATTGTGTTAAGTCCGGCAGGTGCATTGCCGGCAGGCAGAAGGTTTACCCAAGGAGGACCATAGTTAACGAGGTTTCCCAGTCCTATGTTAGCAACCGAATCAGATGGGTTGCCATCGCCCTGCCATCCCCATGGACCTGTAAATTGTACTCTGGCATGGTTATAAAATACAGAGATACCCTCCTGAACATTTCCTTGTCCCAGTCTTAGCGGGGGAATAAGCCGCCAGTCGTCACCCGGAAACCAGGTTCTCATTTGTTGTAGCAGAAATATGCTTCCATCAGCACCGCCGGCAGAAATTAAAGTACCTGCAGCACCGGCTCCGGTAGATGTTTCTACTACGACAAAAATATCGGGTTTGTTCTGGGTGATTGTCGTTCTTATCACTCGTTTTCTGTAGCCCGGTTGCGGAGGAATAATAAAAGATCCATCCCATCTCCTTTTAGCCCGGGGTGCGTCGATCTTGTTAATTGCGAATTGCCGTATGTTCCAGTAGAGTATTCTTGCCATGGTTGTTATTTTTTATGTACATATGATTTAAGGCAATTTATTCTGATTTATTATAAGCAGCGTACCAACCCAGACTTTTAGCGGTGGCACCCGGATTGGGATTACCGAACAATAGGAAATCCGTATTTCCTCCGGGAGGTAATTTCAAAATGCCCAGTAATTTCAAAGCAATGTTAGATAAGGTCAAAAGGTATGAGTTCTGGTCTTTTACGTATTGTAAACTCAGTTTATCAATAGATAATTTTAATACACCCTGTATGCTCAGAAGTTTAGCATTACTGGAAGTACCGGGCAGCTTGATGCCTACAAATGCATTGTAGCCGGGAGCCGCACTTTTAGATCCGGGGCTCCACGCAATCAGAAGACTGGCATTAAAACCTGCGCTGCTGGCAAGCTCTCCGGGTGAGCCCATATTAAGTGTCATCTGCAATCCGTACCAGTTACCAGCAAGTCCCGTGGCATTGATGCCGGGTAATGCAAGCTTTAAATACCCTTGTCCTGACGGAGCCGATTCTTCATTGCCACTCAAGAGCTTATTGATCTGTAAAGCAAAATTAGGATAAAGGCTATTCGGTCTGGCATTGCTTTGTGATGAATTAAAAGCAATCTGAGAGGCATCAAAAGCAAAAGTTGTAACTGAAGGCGTATTTAGATTAAATGACATATTTACATACAGGTTGCTGTAATTAAGCCCTTGTTGTAAAGTATCATTGTTTATTGTGATCCCAAAAGAAAAAGTATCAAGCGGATAATCTGTTTCCCCTTCGCCGGAAGCCGGAGCTATCATTGTATCGAAGTTAAGATAACCCCACATGGTAAACCTCGATTGTATATCGAGTGCTGCAGGATCGGTTGTGAGTGTATTGAACTGTATTTTGGTAATTTCTACATTTGTAAGCAGATTACTGTCAAAGAAGAAAAGATTATCGTCTTTATTATCAAAAACATATACAGGAGTGCCATTATGATCCTGATAAGTGCCATTGAGTACCACTGTATTCAGACTGCCTGAACCGTAAGGATTGTTTGTATGAGTCACTTTATCAGAGAAGAGATTATTCATGGTAAGTTGTATCTTACTGGCAAAATCTTTAATGGCTGTATTTTCAAAAAGTACCTGTAGAAACAATACTTTAAAATCATAAGTAGCGCCTGCTGCAGGCTGTATCGGCTTATTGGGATCTAATCCCTGTGAGATTTGCTGGGCATATGCAGGATCAACATAATTTATCAACCCGAACAAAGAGCTTACTGGATCCATGGTTATCACACCGCTTGCATCTACACGGTTTACTTCTATTCCAAAGTGATGTGCATAGAAGTTTTTAAGGTTAATTCCACTGATTAGTCCTTTTAATTGTTGAGGGAATTCTTTTAGATCGATTGTTGCTTTAAGAGCCAGAATGCCATTCCAATTAGGATCATTGATGATGGAATGAAACTTCTGATAATATTCAAGCTGTCCGGAGGCAGGATTTAAGAGAGCGGCGTTATATGCATCTTCAGCCGCCTGTAAATAATCCTGAAGCCATGATGATACGGCAACCAGCTGGTTATAAGCAGCATTGGGATCAGTATTGTCTTTATCAATATTAAATGCATTAGCCTGAGTCCATTCTTTCGGATTTTTTACCCGATCAATAATGCTGCCCTGACAGAATTTAAAAATTAAAACATTATTATAGTCGGCGTAAGTATTACTTGTTCCCACATTTAGATCAAAAGGCCAGTCTTCAATAGACATTTTATTGTTGAACACCGGTTGATTGCTTGAGCCACCACCTGATGTATTCATCGTTGAGAACAAATTGCCTAAATATTGATTATTGGTCATTACCAGAAACTGCTGATTGGTAAGAAATGCGCTTTGCATTTGAGGCATCAGATTAATAAAACTGAGCTGATATTGTGGAGGTGTTGCCGGTATTTGTCCTTCGGGATTTAGATATTCAGGAGAACCATTATTTACGGTATTCTGCGCCAGATTTAGTAATCCCCAGCTGCCGTCATTATTTACATTGGCAACCATTCCCTGAGGTGTAGCAGAGGCAGTGTAAGATATTGCTTCCGCTTCTGCCATGCTTCTTTTTGCCAGACTCTTGCTGGAACGAGGTACGGTGAAGGCGGCTGATATCAATGCTTTTCTTTCTGCACTAAGCACCTTGGATTCGAATGTATTTATATCTTGTGAGCTTGAAGAAGATACAGTACTTATGCCAAGATAAGGCACCAATGGCACTGCGAAATTGTTGTCTTGCGGCATATCTACCGAAGGCTCATAAAACCCTAGAAATCCTGTGATGTTATTCGCAGATGATGCTATACCATGATCTTTGGCAAATAAAGAAGCTCCCTGAGGTTGTGAAGCATATTGCACGTTGCCGGAAATTTGGGTAACAATATTAGCCCATGCCGTAAGATAGGTACTGTCTAGAGTGGGAGCATCTGTCCCCGGATTGGCAAGTGAAACTTCCTGCCCTGGAAAATTAGCGGCAAAGGCGGCCTGCTTTGAAATAAAGCGTATAGTATCGCCGGTAACAGCACCGTTATTATTTTTATAAGGAGTAAAGGTAATGATCTCAGTGCCTGAAAGTCCGGGAAGCAAACTGTATTGCCCGTTTTCATCCGCAAAGGCAGCTTGTGATGCTCCTGAATCAAGATAAAAATCGCCTTCCGGTGAAAGGTAGTATGGATCGGCGCCTGCAGCATCCTGTGGTGATATTACAAAACGTGCGCTGTAGTCTGCCGGAAATAAATTATTGACAGGTGCACCTGAATCTACCATGTTTACCAAAGGCCATAAAGTAAGAGGGTAGCCGGTATTGATAGCGTAATTACTAGGCAGGGAAGCAGATCTTTTCTGACCGCTAAGTGTATTGTAGATCTGGCCAGTGATAGCAAAATAGGTATTCAGTCCGTTATTATTAGCTATATCGAGCAGATCGATTTCGGTCTGGGTAATTAAATAATCATTGCCATTGCCGGTTTTCAGCATGGGATAAGAGAAGCAGGAACGTGGTTTGCTGTTGCCGTAATAATATTTATTTTGCAAGCCATATGCTGTAAAGTCCAAATTCATATTAAGCCCCAGTGAAAAACGAAAAGATCCTGTCCCCGGACCACTGAAAGGAATCGTAATGTCGCTGTTGAAGAGCGAACTGGTTCCAAGTACTTTATTCGCAAAGTTCATGTTAGGATTGCCTGGAGTCCAGACAAGCCGTAAAGCATCCGGAGTTGTTTCCGGCTGTAATGTCATAGTGGTATTGTTCAGTATGGTAAGCGTAGCAAAACCATTTCCGATGGTAGTATTAAATGTTTGCCCTACTACAAAAGGTTTATTGATTCCATATTGAGCAAAATTAATAACGGTTGTATTTTTATCAGAAGGTTTTTCATTAATGTTACTCAGCCATGCAACTGTAAGGTTGGCTGTTACGTTTTGACGAAACGTAAGCAGATAAGAACGGTAGTTCTCTATAAAGGTCTTTGGATCGGCGGGAGCTGTTTTGGCAAAAAGAAAATAGACCTGTTGCTGTACTGCAGTCTGAAGGGTAATAGCAGGATCAGTATAAGCAGATCCTTCCGGTAGCAATAAAGCAGTCCAGTGTTGCCCTATTTGATTGTATATATACAGCGCAGGGTTTCCGGAGTTTTCATTGCTGAATATGATTTCTGTTTCGGATTGTGCCATAAGAATAATTGTTTTTTATCAAAATAGGATACAGGTAAATTCTTAACCGGGGCAGAATAGCATAACAACAATCACGACATCTAAAAGGGACAGATTTAATACTGTAATTGTTTTTCCGGCAAAATTGCCTACAGCAATTGCCTGCTGACCAGGCTTTAAATAGTGTGTACCATTGAACGTTGCCGTACTGTCCAGTTGAATAGTACTTGTATCTGGTGCGCCGGTTAATACAACTGTGGCTATATTAGCCTGACTGTTATTGGTAATAGAACAGATACAATCGCTTCCATTGTTGGTTTGCTTTTGTGCAAATTCATATCGGGAAAGCCATACAGTGTCGGCTTTAGACTTGACCATACCCTGAGCCGTTGCCAGAGTATGACCAAGAATAAATAATAAGAGAATCTGAAAGCGGAGTTTACCGCCACAATTAGCTTGTTTGACACTGAATACTTGCCTCAGCATCATTTTGAGCATTGGTAATGTTGGTGATGGTAACTGTTGAACCGCCAAAATCACCAAAAGCTGTAACTACGATGTTTGGAGAATTGGGCTTCAAAGAATACACCCCGTCGAAAGGTGTTGTCGACTGACCTGCATTGTCTACAATAATACCACTTGCCGGAGCTCCCGAAATAGCAAATTTTAATACATTACTTCTGCTGGCGTTAGCAATGGTGATGGTAGAGTTTGTACCGTTTGCCGTATTCCAGGTACAGAATTGACCTGATTTAATACTTGCACTTCCACTTTGGTTGATTACTGGATTTTGTGATGCCATAATTATTAGTTTTAAGGTTTAAAAAATATTTTAAAATTATTTATGTCAAAGAAGTCAATTATTAAAAAAATATCACAGTCTGGCTTTTTAAAATTTGCCTTGTTGATGTAATAGAAGATTCATTAAAGAACAACTCAAAGTAAAGAAAATAAAATAATACACTGTTAAGTGAAAATACTTAATTTATAAACTGCGTATTTATACTTAACTGATTATCAGTGTTATGTAAACGTATAAAAACACGTGCATTCAAGGAACTGAGTTTCCTGTAAAATAAATATTAGAGGTAAATAAACCTAATAATCATAGCGGTCTGGCAGGAGATTCAGTATATCTTTTTTATGTAATTAATGGTTTTATTCGGTTAAATATTTTCAGATAACAGACAAATTTTATATTTGAAAATCTGTTCTTTACAGTTGTTTAAGAAGAAAAAAAGCAAATTCTTTTTACAGCAATAAAAAAATCTATATATTTGCACCAGTTAAAAACAATCGCTCTTTATCTTACTTCAAAAGTTACTCATTTGGTAATATTTTGAATAGAACAGCAGCAAAAGCTTATGGATAAGTATTTTTCTGAAAAGTATGAATTACATCCGCATAGCAAAAGTTTTTATCAATTTACTTTTAAAAATTGATCCGGTAGTTCAGCTGGTTAGAATGCCGCCCTGTCACGGCGGAGGTCGCGGGTTCGAGTCCCGTCCGGATCGCAGAAAGTCTTCTAAATATTAGAAGACTTTTTTTATTTATATCATTTTATATTTTCAGATTAATCCATGAAGAGTTTTATATAATTTTCTGAAAATAATTCCCAACATTTATACAGAATAAACACTAATTTTTTAAATTTCCATTAGCAGAAATATCAAGATTAAAGAGAAAATAAGCGGATGATTACATTAAACTTTGATTGGAATAATAAGGAAGAACTGAAAGAAAATCTTCTGAAATGGGCTTATGATGAAAGTTTAATACTGTTGGAAGATGATGAAGATGTTATTTTTTTGATAATGAATGGATGGGAATCACTTTTCCGTACATATTTGATGAAAAATGTGCCAAAAGAGGCTTTATAATTCTTATTCTTAAAAACTATATCAGAGATTGTTTTTTACGGAGAAGATCATTATCGGAATTAGAAACTATTCAGAAATTGTTTGTTAGCGAAATGCAGACTTATTGTTCTGTAAAAAAAGATTTTCTCATTCAGGATTGTGTAGAGTACTTTATGGTTTGTAAAAGCAAATTAGAAAAAGGTCATCAACACACAAAATAATATTCTGAATTTCTGTTTACCTGTTTTTCAACATTAAACTTTCCGCCAATCATTTATAAACAAAACGTTACAAGGTATTTAACAGCTTATTTAATATTTACCACTTTTTATATTTATATTTTTTCGATAGAATTTGGCTAATTAAATTATTTATTAAAAATTAGTAAAATTTTAAAATTATTCTTCTTTTATTTTAAATAAATATGTATATTCGTTAAATAATCACAAAGTTAGATGAGAATTATTCAATTAATCACACAAAGTTGAATAATGTCATTAAAATTATTTCGAGAAACCTGTAAGTAGTTGCTGTTCTGCAATCTATTCCAAATACATTTTAATGAACATTTAACTTATTAGAGTATAATAATAAGTAATAAGCCTTAAAGCTATGAGGTTGATGTTTATTGTATGTTCAGTCCTGATTTCACCACTGCTTTTATCTCAGGTAGGGGTGAATACTCCTAATCCTGATCCTTCAGCGGCACTCGACATTGTGGCAAAAGCATCAGACAAAGGGGTTCTCATACCGCGAGTTCCTCTTCAGAGCGTTACGGACGTTTCTACCGTTCCTAATCCTGCAGTCAGCCTGCTTGTTTATAATACAACGACAAACAGCGGAATTACCAAAGGCTACTATTATTGGGATGGCAGCAAATGGCTCAGATTTAATGACAGTTCAAAAATTTTCTACGGAAACTCAGATCCTGCTATTCCTACGACAAACTCTACGGGAGATATATTTGTTAATAATTCTACGGGAACTCTCTTTGTGTATAATGGCAGCAATTGGATTTCACAAATGTCCGGAACGGAGATTCTTTCTGTAAAAATTATTGCAACAGATGGGCAGACAGAATTCCCGACTCCCTGGAATGTAAGTTCTTCTAATACAAAAGTCTACAGAAATGGCGTAAACATAGATTTTCAGGTTCTTTCTTCATTTAATATAAAACTGGAACCCGGAGTATCCTGCTACGCTAACGATGAAATAAAAATTTACAAATTCTTATAAAACTTTAAAATTACTTATCATGAAAAGGTATCTACAAACTTCAGCAATTCTGGTATTCATTCTTTCATCTTTCGGAATGGTAAATGCGCAGCAAACGACAGGCGATGTAACCCAAAATTCTGCTAATGGTGCAGCACAGGCTCTTAACGGAACAATAAGAGTAATAGACAACAAGGGGACAATTAAATACCTGCAGGCTAAAAACGGGATTACAACACTTACTAATACAACGAATAATGTAACAACCACAACCTGGCAACTTGGAGGTACGCTTACAGATGACACAACTATTGATCTTAATGGCAAAAAGTTCGGATTAGCGAAAGTCCTTCAGAACACCAATGCAAATCAGGCAGGATCTAATGTTCCTTCAACTTCTGCAACATTAGGAACTTCAGGGTACACAATTCTGGTAAGAGATGAAGCTACAGGAAATGTTTTAAAAATGCTTGCAACAGATCTTGTACAAAGCGGACAGGAAAAATTTACCTCTGCGGCTGGCCAGACTTCTTACAATTTAACGGGATCTCCTGCATTGCCTGCTTATTCGCAGGTATGGGTATACAGAAACGGAGCAAAATTAATTGCCAATGAAGATTATACAGTCTCAGGATCTGTGGTAACTCTCGTTCCGAACAGTACTGCTCCTAACAACTGGTCTGTACTGGCGGGAGACATTATCGAGGTTCAGTATCTGAAATAAGAGATTTCTTTAGAATAATAATTGATCAAAATTTTATTGATAACATGAGACTGGCAAATTTTTCAATTTTATTTTGTTTGTTTTTGTCTTTTTCACTCTATGCACAAGTGCGGGTAGTTGATAACAAAGGTACCCTTAAACAGATTGATGAGTCAAAATGGACTTTGTCCGGCAGTAATATTTACAATAAAAACCCTGGGAATGTGGGTATTGGTGTAACCAATCCTACTGAAAAGCTTGACGTTAATGGAATCGTAAAATCTGTCGGAGCTGCCTATACCAGTGCAGGTCTTATTAATAAAATTTTATATGCAAATGCTTCTGGTAATGTAAGTCCGCTTTCTTTAGGCTCAGGACTTACATTCTCCGGCGGTATTCTTAATACTGTCAATAACGGAACTGTAACAAGTGTAGGGCTCAGTATGCCTGCGGCTTTCAGTGTCTCAAATTCTCCCGTTACCGGATCGGGAACGATTACAGTCACCGGTTCAGGAACCATTTCTCAATACATCAGAGGAAATGGCACTTTAGGAAACTTTTTATTATCAGGTTTAAATGATGTTACTTTGTCTGGTCTTACGGCAGGACAGATTTTGCAGTATAATGGTTCAGTCTGGGCTAATATATCTCCAATTTCTGCTCTTACCAAAGGAAATTTAACGACAACCACTATTGGATTGTCCGTAAGCGGAGGTACTAATGCTGTCTTGGGAAGCGGAGCAGCGGTCGATTACAATTTAGTGACTGGTATCGGAGGGCTTTCCGCAGGAGCTCAGGGAGTTTCAGGAGGAACGGGAATTGCAAATACTTATATTGGTGCGGACGGACAGAAACATTTGCTGCCTTCAGCATACTCTTTGCCTGTTGCAAGTTCCACAACCCTTGGAGGAGTAAAAATTGGTTCAGGAATTAATGTTGCGGCAGACGGTACAATATCGGCGGCAAATACGGGAACAGTTACAAGTGTAGGACTTAGTATGCCTTCTGCATTTAGCGTTTCCGGCTCTCCGATTACCAATTCGGGAACGATTACTGTTTCCGGTTCGGGAACAGCTGCTCAATACATTAGAGGAAACGGAACTCTGGGAAATTTCGCATTGTCAGGTTTAAGTGATGTATCTCTTTCCACTATTGCAGCAGGGCAGATTTTACAATACAACGGATCTGGCTGGATTAATACATCACCAAATGCAGCGCTTACAAGAGGTAATATAACGACATCAACAGCGGGATTAACTCTAACAGGTGGTACTAATGCTGTATTGGGGAGCGGAGTAACTTTAGACTACGATTTAGTTACGGGCATCGGTAACCTTGTTTCGGGAACTCAGGGAGTCTTGGGAGGGACAGGAAATACAAATATCTATATTGGTGCAGATGGGCAGAAACACTTGCTGCCTTCGGCATATTCTCTGCCTGTTGCAAGCTCCACAATTCTTGGAGGGGTAAAAATAGGCTCAGGAATAAATGTTGCTCCGGACGGAACGATTTCAGCCTCAAATACAGGAACTGTAACCAATATTGCCACAGGAACAGGACTTACGGGAGGACCCATAACCACTACAGGAACCATATCTTTGAGTAATACTGCGGTGACTGCAGGGGCTTACGGAACCGCTTCTACTGCTGTTCCTACATTCACGGTAAATGCACAGGGACAATTAACTGCAGCAGGAACTTATCCAACATCAGGAATTTCTATAGCAGGTGACGTTACCGGAACTTTAGCAGCTTCCACAGTTACAAAAATTCAGGGACGAAATGTTGCCAATACAGCTCCTGTAAACGGACAGACATTGATTTACAACACCACTACCAGCCAATGGGAACCCAACAATTATACCTTTCCTCAGTTGCTGGTAGATGCGTCGAGAACCACAACATATACTCCCGCAGTTGCCTATGTTGTTATCCCCTACAATACAACAGCAGTAAATGTAGGAACTTCCTACAATACAACCTCAGGAAATTTTACGGCTCCGGCGACAGGAACGTATCAGATTATCGTAAATAACAGTTTTAATGCAAATACAGCTGCCAACCATGCAATTACAACCAGAATTGTTGTAAATGGTACAACAGACACAGAATCATCCTGTTCGGCATCTCCATACGCGGGAAGCGGAGTTAATATTACAAGTTCTCCATCATCAGTGGTGAATCTAACAGCCGGACAAACGGTTAATATACAAATCGGTGGGGAAGTGGGTACTGTTACGGCTTTAACAGGTACCGGACAGCACAGATTGAAAATCATCAGATTAAATTAATTTTATGAATTAGTCTTTTGCATTGGCTGTCTATATTTTATGGAGTGAGTTCTCAGTTTATTTTCTTTATAATAGTTTTTTAGTTACGTATCAGTCAATTATCGGATAAGCTTGAAAATAATGAGCTTTCAGAATAGGATTATCTGCTCACCGTATTTTTACGGTAAATGAACGCTTCATTTTTTTTATCCGATTTTAGGTCTGATATTTGTACTGAGTAGAAAAAATTATCTGCCATTTTTATTTATGAAAAACAGACTTGTGAAAAAATCATTTCTTTACGCATTCTTTATTACTTTAATGATGGTTTCCTGCAAAAAGGAAATTGAAAAAATCAGCGATAAAATCAGTGATACAACATCATCAATAAGTGAACCTGATTCTGAAAAAGATTCTATAATTGTAAAAAAAGATTCTGTAATAGAAAAAGAATCTTTACCACCCGCAATGCAGGAAGATGGTTTTTACAATGCTTTTATTTTCCCAAAAGACAAAAAAATGAAAGATTCTCTCTTCGGAATCTTCAATGAAAAGTATACTGAAAAGGAGCGTTATGCTATTTTAGCTTTAAACAGGCTGGATTCTAAAAATAAATGGAATGCCGATACTTTGGTGGTTCCTGCAAAAATTGATACTACATTAATGGAGTATTCTCCTTTCCCGATGCAGCTTGATGTGTTGAGTCCGGTGAAGAAATTTGTTATCTTTTCATATCCTATTCAGGCTTACGGAGTATATTCAAACGGAACATTGGTAAAATGGGGTCCTACAAGTATGGGGAAGAAAACCGCCAAAACAAAGACAGGTCTTACTTTTGCCAACTGGAAAAAGCAGCTGGCAATTTCAACTGTAAGCAGCGAGTGGAAGTTACCCTATAATTTCAACATCTTTAATCTCGACGGAATTGGATGGCATCAGTATGATCTTCCGGGTTATCCTGCATCGCACTCCTGTTTAAGATTATTAATGAAAGATGCAAAATGGCTTTACGGTTATGCAGATACGTGGGTATTAAATCCGGGTGGTGCAACTACAAAAGCAAAAGGAACTCCGGTAATGGTGTATGGAGATTATGGCTGGGGCAAAAGAAAACCCTGGAGAAAACTTCTGAACGATCCGAATGCAAACAGCGTTTCTGTGGAAGAAATGACTAAGATGATAGAACCAAACATCGAAAAAATACTCAAAGAGCAGGACAACAGAGAAAAAGTGGTGGATTCTATAAAAGCGGCAAAAGCTGTTGTGGAACAAATGCCACAAACAACCAAAACAGTTGCTCCTTAATCGATCTTTTCGAATTGCAGCGTAGATTCTTCGGCAAATCTTCTGAGCTTCTGCATTTCATCCTTCCCTTTATGCTGGCCGAAACGTGCTGCTGCATATGTGAGTGCAATGCAGAATAACATAATAAAGGATGCGGTAAGAGCCCATGGAAATTCCTGACTGTTGATTTGCTTTTCAACATAATACATGGAAATAAAAACCATCCAGAGGATCGAAAAAACAAAATATAAAAACATAAAAAACGTCCAAACTGCGGAACTGGGTCCGAAAACGCCCCGTATCGCAGTTTTTTCGTCTTCAATTTCAATCCTTAAAGACAATCTTGGTTTCCAGTAGGTTTCATAATCTGTTTCCACACAGATGGTTGCAACTTCTTTATTAATGTTGCCGGAAAATTCATCTTTATGCTCTTTAAGGTATTTTTTCAGATTTTCTGCATATTCTTCTTTGGTTAAATGAGTAAACATCTTAAATCGCGGTCTGGTTCTTATTTTGTCCAGCGTAGTTTCTTCGGTTTTCATATCATTCCTGTTCTTGGTAAGGTATCGGATCTTCGAGAGTAAAGCTCAAAGTCATTTGTTTATTTTTTCTTTCAATCAGCATATCGATGGTTTTTCCCTCATCGGATTTCATCATTTCCATGATTTTATTGAGCGTCATGTCTTCTGTTTTTTTACCATTAATGCTTATTAAACGATCGTCTTTCTGCAGTCCGGCTTTAGCTCCGGGAGAATCTTTACGGACTCCGGCAATGGAAAAAATGGGCTTTAAAACAAAATTATACTGCAGGTTGTTATTGATGATTTCGATTCCGTTGGAAGGACTTTCTTTGCTTTTAGCGGGAAGATTTACCACATCTTTCGTCCATTCCATTCCGTCCTGCTTAAAATCCAGACCGCTCATATTGAAATGAAAAGGATCATCGTAATTGCCGTTCTTTTTTAAATACATTTTCTGATCAGAATAATCGAATGCAACAGTAAAACGTCTCATGATATCTCCGCCAATTGAGCCTTTTCTGTTTTCAACCATATTTACGTGCTGAATGGAGTATTCGTCCGGCATTGCAGTTAGTGGCTTTTCAAATTTAAAATCTCCGAGATACAGGTTGTGAATTCTGCTTCGTTTGCCATACACATCACCATTAAAACCTCTTCCCAGATAATCATCAATATTCGGTCTGTTGTATACAAAATCTTTGATGAGGGCAGGAAATAGCCACATCGGATCACTGTTTCCCAGATCAATCAGCAATTTTGAAGGTTTTCTTTCTCTGGTCATTTCAACATCAGCCACAACATAAGGCTTGTTTTTTTCGATGCTGATATCCATCTCTCTGAAATTTTTTATCTTTTTCTGAAATAGATTTTTATCGTTGTAGATGATAATTTTTTTAGATGCATAATCAATCAGGACAGGATGATCTTTAAAAAAATGATAACCGATAATTCCATTTACCGGAATTCCTACATGTGAAGAAATATTAAAATCCTGATCGGTAATGATATAAACCGTCATTGAATAATTTACAAAGTTCTTTCCAATTTTTGCAATATTATTATCGGAACGAAATCCATCGATACTTGCACTTCCTCCTAAACCGGCAAATTTTATCTTCTCAATATTCTGTAGATTAATTTCTTTATTTTCAAGACTGAAAATAGAAGTTTCTGCCACTCCCGTATCCAGTAAAAAAGTCAGATTAACCCCGTTAATGTTAACGGGAATAAAGATTAAATTGGCAATAAGCTTAAAGGGAATAACTGTTTTTTTGGCATCCTTTATTTCAAAAGAGTTCTGAGCATTCATTAAAATGCTGAACAGCAACAACACAAAAAGATACCTCAGTTTCATTTACTGAATTTACTGAATTTATCCTTATCAGCAATAAAAAAACATTCCCAAAATGAGAATGTTTGTATTTTGTTTAATAATTTAAAACGAATATTTACATTTCGATAATCTATTTGGAGAAAAAATCCATCAGATCCATATAATTTTTCTGGTTCACTCCATGACCGCTCATATATTCTCTGAACGTAAAATAACAGCTTAAATCATACAAAAGATCTGCCGCTTTTCTTCCCCATTCCAAAGGAATTACGGCATCATCTGTTCCGTGAGAAATAAAGAAGCGAAGTCTTTCCAGTTTTTTCTTATCCCTTACAATGTCGGTGAGTAATTTTTCTTCCGGGTAACTGCTTAAACACGCCACAAGATTAAACATTTCAGGATATTTCAGAGCCAGAGCATAACATAAAATTCCTCCCTGACTGAAACCGCAAAGGTGAGTCTTTCCTTCGGTAATTCCATAACTGTTTATAATTTTAAGAATGCTTTCCGTAACGCTGTTTAAAGATTCTGTAGCCTGCGGAACATCAATAAAATTTTCAGGATTATTAAAATCGATATCATACCATGAAAAGCCTTCAAACTGGGTATTTCTCGGTGCTCTGAAGCTTACGATAATCCAGTCTTTAGGAAGTGTTTCCCTGAAGCTGAAAAGATCCTGCTCGTTGCTTCCATAGCCGTGAAGCATGAAAAGAATCGTGGTATCGGAGCTAATATTTTCGGGTTCTCTTACAATATAATCTAAATTCATAAGGCAAAGATAATTATTAATGATGTATTTATTCTTTAGCAGCATCAAAATAAGACCATTTCAGAGACACGGACAAACTGTCTTAAAAACTATTGTCCAGTCATTCAATATTCAGGCAAAAACAACGGTGTAAATATTTATTGAATTGATATTATTTGCAAATCATTGTTGGAAATTTTTCATAAAAGTTATTTTTATATTGATAAAAAACCTATATTTGGAACATTAAAAATCTATTTGGAGAAATGAAGCAATTTTACAAATCAAAAAGTTTACTTAGACTTTCTTTTTTATTCGCTGTATTATTTTCGGCAATTTTAGTTGTTAATTCTTGTAAGAAAGATGACGAGGACGGATTTACAGATCATATTATTCAATTTGAAGCTAAAATAAATACAAAAGGTCCAAATCCACCTGCAAATCCACCAGTTACAGGAACTTTCAAAACAGTAGTTACACAAATCGGAACAGGGCAGAGTACTACTTTCAATCCTACAGGAACTACATGGTCCAGCGGAGAGCAGTTTGTAAGCTCAAGTCAGGCTCAGCTAAATTTAGCAGCAAATGCAGTTCTTCCTTATTCAGATTCTGAGCTAATCATCAATATTTATGTAGACGGTGAAGTTGCAAAAACTAAAAAAGTAGTAGGATCGGGTACGCAGAGTGCATCACTTTCTTACAGCTTCTTAGAATTATAAGAAAAAATTATTCAAAATACCAAGACCATCTGAAAAGGTGGTCTTTTTTTATTGACATTACCTAAAAAATCGGGGGCGCAAAATTGAAAATTTTGCGCCCCCGATTTATACTATATTATTAACTTCTAAATTACTTTCACAATAAAATAGCTCTTCTTTCCTTTTTGAAGAAGTAAAAACTTGCCGTCAATCAGATCACTTTCATTCGCAGTATAAGTATCATTAATTTTCTGTTTGTTTACGGAAATAGAATTTCCTTTCAGCTCTCTTGTCGCTTCGCTTTTCGATTTTAAAAATCCTGATTTTTCAGATAAAAGATCTACGATATTCACGCCTAAAACATCATTCTTCAATACTTCTTTTTGCGGAACTCCGTCAAATACTTCCAGAAAAGTTTCTTCATCAAGACTTACCAGATCTTCAGCGGTTGAACGTCCGAAAAGAATCTCAGATGCTTTCAATGCCTTTTCGTATTCATCTTTTCCGTGAACCCATACCGTAACTTCCTCAGCTAATTTTTTCTGAAGTTTTCTTTCGTGAGGAGCCGTTTTATGATTTTCAATTAAAGCTTCAATTTCTTCCTTCCCTAAAAATGTATAGAATTTAATGAATCTTTCTGCGTCTTCATCCGTTGCATTCAGCCAGAACTGGTAAAATTTATAAGGAGAAGTCTTCTTTTTATCCAGCCAGTAATTTTCTCCGCTTTCAGACTTCCCGAATTTAGAACCGTCGGCTTTTGTAATCAGAGGAACCGTTAACGCAAAAGCTTCGCCCTGTGCTTTTCTGCGGATCAGTTCAGTTCCGGTCGTGATATTTCCCCACTGGTCAGAACCTCCCATCTGAAGTTTAACGCCGTTATTTTGATACAGATGTAAAAAATCGTATCCCTGAATCAACTGATAGGTAAACTCCGTAAAACTCATTCCTTCTGCACCCGATTCTCCCGAAAATCTTTTCTTTACAGAATCTTTTGCCATCATATAATTTACGGTAATATTTTTCCCAACGTTTTTGGCAAAATCAAGGAAAGAAATATTTTTCATCCAGTCGTAATTGTTTACCAGTTCCGCTTTATTCGGCTCGCTTCCCGAAAAATCCAGAAATCTGGAAAGCTGATTTTTAAGACAGTCTACATAATGAAGCAAAGTATCTTCATCCAGAAGATTTCTTTCCGCAGACTTTCCTGAAGGATCCCCAATCATTCCTGTTGCGCCACCCACCAAAGCAATCGGTTTATGACCGTGCTGCTGAAAATGAGCTAAAATTTTGATCTGAATAAGACTTCCGATATGCAAAGAATCTGCGGTAGGATCAAAACCGATGTAAGCTGTTGTCATTTCCTTATCCAGTTGTTCGTCCGTTCCGGGCATCATGTCGGCAAAAAGCCCGCGCCATTTCAGTTCTTCAATAAAAGAGTTCATTATTTTCTGATTTAAAATTTTAATGTGCAAAGATAATCATTTCAGAGCAATAAGGCGAAGACAGAAACTTTCAATTCAGGATGAAAAAGAAGCTAATTTTTTAGGAGCTGTTTCCTGCTCTCCGCACTCGCTATTTTGGTAGATATAGGTTTCGGCGGCTTTGCCGCCGAAACCTATAT
>NZ_JBBCQL010000075.1:0-17582 GCF_037149975.1 Chryseobacterium sp. VD8
TTATCTTTTATCTTTTATCTTTTATCTTTTATCTTTTATCTTTTATCTTTTATCATTATAAGTATTAACCAATTTATCCAGATTTAAACTCCTCGCAGAGGCATCAAAAATTTCTCTGTAGGTTCCGTTGATCTGTACCAGTTCATCGTGCGTTCCGCTTTCCACTACTCTGCCTTTTTTCATAACGTAAATTTTATCCGAATCCAAAATCTGCGATAAAGAATGGGAAATGATAATCACGGTTCTGCCTTCTTTTATCGCATCCAGAGAATTTTTGATCTGTTCTGTGGCGATGGCATCGAGGCTCGCCGTTGGTTCATCAAGAAAAATAATCGGTGGATTTTTTAAGAATAATCTGGCGATGGCAATTCTCTGCTGCTGTCCTCCAGAAAGCTGCGTGGCATCATGGTTATATTTTTCCGGTAAATCTAAAATCTGTTCGTGGAGATAGGCTTTTTTAGCTGCTTCTTCAATTTCTTCGAATGTCGCATTCATATTTCCGTATCGGATATTGTCTTCGATGCTTCCCTGAAAAATATGGTTTTTCTGAAGTACCAATCCCAGATCATTTCTCAGAAAAGTATTGTCGAAATGATTGAGACCTACCCCATCCAAAAGAATTTCTCCGGAATCGGGAAGGTAAAATTTACACAGAAGATTGATAATCGTTGATTTTCCTGCGCCACTTAATCCGACCAAAGCAGTGGTTTTTCCGTTTTCAATTTTCATGGAAACATCGTGTAAAGCCTGTGTCCCGTTTGGATACGTGAAATTAATGTTTTTTAATTCAAAATTTCCTTTGATATCTTTTTCTACAAAATTTCCGTTCGGTTCTTTTTCGTCGTCTGCATTTAAAATATCAAAATAACCTTCTGCGTAGATCATCGCATCATTCATATCATCATAAATTCTGTGCAGTTGTCGAATGGGAGCCGAAACATTATTGAAAAGCATGATGTGAAGCATAATCGCTCCGATGGTCATCTGCTGATCGAGAACGAGATAAACTGTCAGAAGGATTATTAAAACCACTCCAAACTGTTCGATAAACGTTTTTAAACCATCATAAATAAAGTTTGTTTTTCTCGTAAACATTTGACTTTCCATCAACTGCATCTGCAAGTCGTACTGTTTTTTTCCTTCGAATTTTTCTCGGACAAAACTTTTAATCACCATAATGGAGTTGATTAGATTTAAAAGTCCTGAAGTTTTCTGTTCACGCTGGTTTCTCAGAGTTCTTCTCACTCCGCTTAATTTCTTCGCCTGTAATGAGCTTACATAAAAATAGATGGGAACAATGATGGTAGAAACAATTCCGACGTACACATTTTGAAGATACATGATAACCAATGCAATAATTGAATTTGAAAACAAAGGCAGCATATCAATAAAAAAGTTCTGCACCAGTCGTGTTAGACTTTCAATTCCTCTGTCTATTCTGATCTGCAATTTTCCGGATTCGTGGTTTTCATCATTAAAATAGGCAACTCTGTACGTTAAAATTTTATCGATGGCAGATTGTGCGAGAATAGAACTTACATTAATCCTGATCTTTTCACCATAGAATTTCTGTCCGAAATTGATGAAGATGTTCAGCAATTCTTTTCCCAATAAAATAACGGAAATAATTACGAGAATATGAACTCCTTCCGACATCGGATGCGGAAGATGCGTAAGTTTGGTTACCTCATCTACCGTATATTTTAAGACCAAAGGATTGACCTGTGCCGCCAAAGCTCCCAAAAAGGTTAGAAAGAGCGTTCCGTAGATCATCAAACGATACGGTCTGATGAAAGGAAAAAGCTGTTTATAGATTCCGAATAAGGTGACGGTTCTGTTGAAAGGTTTTGCCATAGAATGATTTTAATAAAAAACGTACCGTTTTACAGAGAAAAAGGTACGTTTTATTCTATTTTTCAGCAAATAATTGCTTTATTTTAATTTTCGAATACGTAAGTTGTAAGATAATGTAACTCAGGTTTACTGGCAGCTTTTGAGTCTGTTTCTGCCTGTTCCAAAGAATATATTGAATTAATCTCTTTCTTCTGAAACACAAAAGAATTATTGGCATTTTTATCCACCACCTCATTAAAAATATGCTGAATTTCCGAATTCCCCAATGAGGCAAAACTGATATCTTCAAAGCCATACAGCAATCTGAGATCATCAAACTGCGCAAAATTTTCGTCCACAAAATTCTGAAACTGGGTTTTAGAATCGAAATTTCCAGCCCAGATATTATATCCGTAACTTTTCTTTTGCGGTTTATCGAAAATGCTTTGGTAAACGAAGTTTTCTCCTAAATAAGCTTCTCTTACCTGCGGATCGTTTGCCAGTTCTTCCGGAAGTCCTTCTTTAAGGATTCTTCCTTCAAACATAATGTATGTTTTGTTGGTAATTGCAAGAGTCTGCTGAACGTTGTGATCGGTAATCAGGATTCCGATATTTTTATCCGTAAGACTTCTTACGATTTTTTGGATATCTTCTACCGCAATCGGGTCTACTCCGGCGAAAGGTTCATCCAGAAGAATAAAACTCGGATCTGTTGCAAGACATCTTGCGATCTCTGTTCTACGTCTTTCCCCACCGGACAAAAGATCTCCACGGTTTTTACGGACGTGCTGTAAAGAAAACTCTTCAATCAGCTCATCACATTTCATCTGCTGTTCGCGTTTTGAAAGCTTGGTTAACTGCAAAACGCCCATGATATTGTCTTCCACCGAAAGTTTACGGAAAACAGATGCTTCCTGAGCAAGATAGCCAATACCTTTCTGAGCTCTGCGGTACATGGCATCGGTGGTAATTTCCTGTTTGTCGAGGAAAATTTTTCCGGAAGTAGGCTTAACCAAACCGACAATCATGTAAAACGAAGTGGTTTTTCCTGCTCCGTTCGGACCAAGCAAACCCACAATTTCTCCCTGCTGAACCTGTACAGAAACGCCTTTTACTACTTTTTTAGGACCGTATTCTTTGATTAAGTTTTCTCCGCGTAAAATCATAAGGGCAAAGATAAAGTTTTTTTGAATTCAAATTTTAGATTAAAAAATGGACTTGAAAGTTTTGTGAAATTTTAATACATCGTTTAAAGATTCTTCGAATAATATTTAACTCAAAATTTTTAAAAACTTTATTTTATTTCCATAATTTTAAGCTTTCATCAACACTTATTATTACTATGGAAAATAATCAACAGCTTACCGAGCTTTTAGCTTTAGATCTTGGTGTAAACATCATCAACCGAAGACCTTATGCGAAAGAAGTTTTCAAATGGCAGGATATGGATCTGCTTCCGCATTCTTCCACTGATACTTTGCTTTGCGAAATCTACGAATGGAACGGAAGAAACTGGAGAACCACAAATAATAATCTCATAGGTTATTTATTTGGCAGCGACCAGTTAAGTACGGTTAAAAATCAACTGATGAATGTTCAGAAATTTCCGGCTCTGATTCCTGATTTTGAATTTACGAAAGACAGCATGATTGAATTCGGACTTGCTCTTCCCTCTCTTTTTAATATCGGAATTAAAGGCGACATTAAAAGCGCCAAAGATTTTTCTGTAAAGGTAAACGGGGTTACAAAATCCAGAATCACCAATATTGATTCTCCGGGAATAGAAATCCTCAGAAAATATTCTGAATTTACCCAAAACGAATCCAGATCATACAGGAAGAACATCAAATTTAATTATCTGAGTACTTCTTTATTTTATGCAGAAAGTGTGGAAATTAATCTTGAAAAAGACGCAGGCGTAAATCTTGATGTGAGTTTCCAGACACAGGATGTTGAAGTAAAAGCCAATGTTGATACGGATACAAAAAAGAATTTTGTTCTGAAATATACCGGAAATCAGGCTCCATTTGCTGCAAAATTTACGAAAGGGAAAGATTTTAATATTTCCTGATGCTTTTAGGAATGGTTTTTTAACCAAGCTTACAATCATCAATTATTTTCTTTGGTTTCAAAAATAAGTTTTGGCTAAAGCCTAATTTGGAGTTCATCAATAAAAAACGGGCTAAAGCCCGTTTCTATTGATAAAAACATTTCGATCCGAAATGTTTTTTTATTTAAAATATAATGTAAAAAAATTATCTGTTCAAAATCATTGCAGCTTCTTTCGCGAAATACGTGAAAATCATATCAGCTCCGGCTCTTTTAAAGCAGGTTAAGCTTTCAATAATAGTTTTATCATTATCCAGCCATCCGTTTTGCGCAGCCGCTTTTACCATAGCATATTCTCCGCTCACGTTGTAAACCGCAATCGGAAGATCAATCGCTTCACGAACTTTAGAAACAATATCCAGATACGGAAGTCCCGGTTTAATCATGATAATATCGGCTCCTTCTTCAATATCTTTAAAAACTTCGTTTAACGCTTCTCTGGAATTATGAAAATCCATCTGATATGTTTTTTTATCCTTCGGAATTTCCATATTATCTTTCGGAGCACTGTCTAATGCGCTTCTGAAAGGTCCGTAGAAAGAACTTGCATATTTTGCAGCATAGCTTAAAATACCCACATCGGTAAATCCGCTGTCTTCCAATGCTTCACGAATGACCTGAACTCTGCCATCCATCATGTCACTTGGTGCCACAATGTCTGCTCCTGCTTCTGCGTGTGACACAGACATTCTTGCCAAAGCATCGTTTGTAGCATCATTTACAATTTTTCCGTTTTCGATAATTCCGTCATGACCGTAAATAGAATACGGATCTAAAGCAACATCGGGCATTACTACCATTTCGGGAAGTGCATCTTTTATAGCTCTGATCGTGTTCTGCATCAGTCCGTTTTTATTCCATGCTTCTTTTCCGGTATTGTCTTTCAGGTCTTCTGAAACCTTCATATAAAGATTAACCGCTTTTATGCCTAAAGAAAATAATTCCTTACATTCTTTCACCGTCAGATCAATACTTCTTCTGAAAATTCCCGGCATCGACGGGATCGGTTCTTCTTTATTCTCGCCCTCCATTACGAAGATCGGCATTACAAAATCATTGGTTGTAAGAGAACATTCTCTTACCAGACTTCTTACAGATTCGTTTACTCTCAGCCTTCTATTTCTTGAATGTATCATTTTGGAATACTTTTTGAATGAAATTTAATGCAAATTTACTACAACTTATATAAAAAAACTATTGCGTAGAATTGCAGAATTATTTATTTTTGTTAAAATATCCCTTAGAAATTATAATTTGATGAGAAAACTTTTACTTTTGTTTATCTTTTTAGGCGCATTTGTTGGATTTTCCAACAATATGAAGGCGCAGATAAAGGAGCCGGCTTCCTTCTCTCAGAAGTCTGATGACGGAGTGCTTGTTGCTTATCCTAATCCGGCTAAGGATTTCCTTATCGTAAAAGCGAAAGATCCGAACCTGAAAATCAGAAGTGTGATTTTCTACTCGATTTTGGGTACACAGATCGCAAGCTACTCGGTAAACATGAATTCCGGTGAGATTAATATTGAAAAACTAAAGCCCGGTAAATATTTAATCCGATATATTCTGAGTGACAACACGATGAAAGTCACACAGATTATGAAACAATAATTTAAATCCTGATAATCATCAGGATTTTTTCTTTTAGCTTAATTATTCCGTAACTTTCGGAACATTTTTATACTAATTATAAAAACAAATTAATGCTAAAAGCTGAACATATTAGAAAGACCTATAACGCAGGAAAAAAGGTAGCTTTGGATGATTTCAGCATCCATGTTCCGAAAGGAAGTGTGTATGGTCTTTTAGGTCCGAACGGAGCCGGAAAAACCTCTTTTATCCGGATTATCAATCAAATTACGCAGGCAGATTCCGGAGAAATACAGATCAACGGACAAAAGCTTAATCCGGATCATATTAAAGATATCGGATATATGCCTGAAGAACGCGGGCTGTATAAAAACATGACCGTAGGAGATCAGCTTCTCTATTTCGGAGAACTGAAAGGCATGAAAAAGAATGATGCTTTAACCGAGGCAAAAAAGTGGTTTGATAAACTTCACATCGACCAATGGTGGAAGAAAAAGCTGTCTGAGCTGTCAAAAGGGATGGCGCAGAAAATACAGTTTGTGGTTACCGTTCTTCACCGTCCGCATTTGTTGATTCTTGATGAACCTTTTTCTGGTTTTGATCCTGTAAATGCCAATTTAATTAAAGACCAGATTATTGATCTTAAGAATAACGGAACTACCATTATTCTTTCTACTCACCGAATGGAAAGTGTGGAGGAAATGTGCGATTATGTGGCTTTGATTAATAATTCAAAAAAAATTATCGACGGAAGGGTTTTCGATGTACGCGAGAAATTCAAGAAAAATATTTTCGGAATTACGGTTTCTGATGTCAATGATTCTCAACTGGAGGCTTTCAGAAATAAATATGAAATTTTCAATATCAGCAATGAAAACAATTTGCTTTCCTTTGATCTGAAAAATGAAGCCGACCAGAATCATATTCTTCTGGATCTTATACATGTGGGAAAAGTAAGGTCATTCGACGAAAAAATTCCGAGTATGAACGAGGTGTTTATTAATGCGGTAAGCAATAATTCTTAATTATGAATAATATTTTTTTAATTACAAAAAGAGAATTTCTTACGCAGGTTAAGAAAAAATCTTTCATCATATTAACGCTTTTAGCTCCGATTCTTTTACTGGGTTTTGGTGCTGTTATCGGTTTGATGTTTAAGGCTAACGAATCTCACAGCATTATTGAAGTAGTTGACAAAAACGGCTTGTTTAAAAATCAACTGAAATCGAATGATAAACTGAACTATGTTTTTGTTTCTGCGGCAGATGAAAAGTCAAAGATCAATAATCTGAAGAATAATGAATCTTTAGACGGAATTTTGGTTCTGCCTGAACTGAAAGATCAGAATTTTGACGAATTAGAAAAGAATACGAGGCTTGTTATCAACAATAAAATCGGGTTTGATACGAAGCAAAAAATTGTTTCGGACATTAATGAAGTCATCAAAAAAGAGAAAATAAAAAAACTGGGTATCGCTGAAGTACAGCTTGATAATCTGGACAAAAGTTTCAATTTGAAAACGATTAACGTCTCGGAAAATAACAAAGAAGATTCTGATCTTGCTTTCGGCGTAAAAAGCGTTCTGAGTATGCTTTTAATGTACGTGACTTTCATGTTTATCATTATCTACGGAGTTAGGGTGATGAGAAGCGTACTGGAAGAGAAAAATAACCGTGTTGTGGAAATTATTATTTCTTCGGTGAAGCCTTTTGAACTGATGATGGGTAAAATTCTGGGGGTAACAATGGTTGCACTTACTCAATTTATCGTTTGGATCACGATGTCGGTTATCGGAGCTTTGGTTCTGAATACCGGATTTTCTGCCATTCCGAAAAATATTCCCGGGAATGAAGGTGTTGCTGAAAAATTTGATGTTTTACAGATGGGAACTCAGATTTCGCATAGTTTACTGGAACTGAATTTCCCTTTAATTATTTTTGTTTTTATTACATTTTTCCTTTTAGGATATATCTTTTACAGTTCCATTTATGCCGCAATCGGTTCTGCTGTAGATAACGAGACAGAAACGCAGCAGTTCACATTATTTGCAGTTCTGCCTTTAATGCTTGGAATGTATGGGAGTTTCACGTTAATGAATAATCCGGATGGTCCTTTAGGATTCTGGCTTTCTATTATTCCGTTTACGTCTCCTGTGGCAATGATCGCAAGAATTCCTTACGGAGTTCCGGCGTGGCAGATTGCGCTGTCTATTGGCTTGCTTTTAGGAACGACTCTTTTTATGATATTTCTGGCAGGTAAAATTTATCGTGTCGGAATTTTAATGTATGGAAATAAAGCTACTCTGAAGGAAATCTGGAAATGGATTAAAGGATAAGCTGTAAGCAGAATTATTTTATATAAAAACTCCCGAAACATTTAGTTTCGGGAGTTTTTATGTTTTGATTAGAATCAATTTTTATTTGAAGATGTAGCTTAAGCTTAAACTAAGAACCTGCTCAGACTTTCCTTTATTGGTTCCTTTCGGCTCCTGATCAAGGCCGGGATATGTATTCGTAACTCCGAAATCATATTTTGCCGTAAGTTCAAGCTGTCTTTTATAACTATATCCTACTCCTAGTCCTATTCCAAAGTTAAATGAACTCGCTTTACCGTTTACATTAGGATAATTCGGATCAATCTGATCTTTTGTGTAGTAGATCTTAGGTGCGTTTTTAACGTTCTGACTTAATAAAAAATTAAATCTGGGACCTATTAACCCAAAAAATTCAGATTCAGATTCAGAAAAATACCCTTTAAAAGAGATCGGTACACTCAGATAGTTATTTGCGTATACCGCATCATAACCGGGATAGTTTTTAGCATCTTTATCCTTTCCTGTTTCTCCTGCTCCAAAGTAAACTACTTCAGGCTGTATGAAAAACTGGTTGGCTGAACCTATCGGTATTAAAGCCAATACTCCTGCCTGAACGGTATATCTCGGTCCGGAAGGGTTATGAGCATTCTTCACTCGGGAATAGTTTCCTCCTACAGTAACACCGAATCTTGTGCTGCCAAAATCGATCTGTGCGAAAGACATGGTAGAAAGTGCCAATGCAGAGGCTAATAAAAATTTTTTCATATCGTTATGTTTATGTTATCCTAGAATTTTTGCAACAGTAGCACCAATATCAGCAGGAGAGTCTACCACGTTAATTCCGTTTTCTCTCATGATTTCCATTTTAGCCTGAGCTGTATCTTCTGCTCCGCCTACGATTGCACCTGCGTGCCCCATTGTTCTTCCTTTAGGAGCAGTCTGCCCTGCGATGAAACCTACAACCGGCTTTGTAGAACCACTTGCTTTGTACCATCTTGCTGCTTCCGCTTCAAGACCTCCACCGATTTCTCCGATCATTACAACCGCTTCAGTTTCAGGATCGTTGATGAATAATTCCAAAGCTTCTCTTGTAGTTGTTCCGATGATCGGGTCTCCACCGATACCGATTGCTGTAGAGATACCGTAACCCGCTCTTACTACCTGATCTGCAGCTTCGTAAGTAAGAGTACCGGATTTAGAAACGATACCTACTTTACCTTTTTTGAAAACGAAACCTGGCATAATCCCAATTTTAGCTTCTTCAGAAGTAATGATTCCCGGGCAGTTCGGACCGATTAATCTGCAGTCTCTGTCAGCAATGTAAGATTTTACTTTCACCATATCCGCTACAGGAATACCTTCAGTAATACATACAATAACTTTGATCCCAGCTTCAGCAGCTTCCATAATAGCGTCAGCAGCAAATGCAGGCGGTACGAAAATAATACTTACGTTAGCTCCGGCTTTTTCTACAGCATCTGCTACCGTATTGAATACAGGCTTCCCTAAGTGCTCGCTTCCTCCTTTTCCCGGAGTAACACCACCTACTACGTTGGTTCCGTATTCGATCATCTGGCTTGCGTGGAAAGTACCTTCGTTCCCTGTAAATCCTTGTACAATTACTTTAGAATCTTTGTTTACTAAAATTGACATTTTATTATTTATTTAATTTATTTATTACTTTTTTAAATGCACACAAATTTAATTAAATTTCTTTGATTTAAGATAAATCTAACTAATTTGTTTATTTGAGATTTCTCAGTTTGACTTCTTTTTTAAGATACGTTTTAAAATCTTCCGCAAACATCCCGATGTAAGTTCCTTTTTCTAGATCTCTGTTTACTCCGGTTTTCCCTAATAATACGGAACCGCTTTCAATTTTATTGCCTGAAGCGATACCGACCTGTCCCCATAAGGTAACCTCATCACCAATAACACAGCATCCTGCAATACCGACCTGAGAAGCGATAAGACATTTTTTTCCGATCACGGTATCGTGCCCGATCTGGATCTGATTATCCAGAACAGAACCTTCTCCGATAATGGTAGAATCTGTAACTCCTCTGTCGATAGTACAACCGTTTCCGATCTCTACATTGTTCTTGATCACTACATTTCCTACTGAAATGAGACGGTCGAAATTACCGTTTAATTTTCTGTAATAAAAAGCGTCACCGCCTAAAACGGTATTGGACTGTATTACTACATTGTCGCCAATTACGGTTCTGTCGCCGATGACAACATTAGGAAAAATCAGGGTGTTTTTTCCTATTTTCACGTTATTTCCGATAACCGCAGAAGCATGAATTTTTGTTCCCTCTCCTATTTCTACATCATGAAGTTCTTCCGTGAAGTTATAGATTCTTGTAAAATGGGTATTGATTTTATTGAAATCTCTGAAAGGATCTTCTGAAACCAACAGTGCTTTTCCTTCCGGACATTCTACTTCTTTATCGATCAAAATAATCGTCGCAGCGGAATTTAATGCTTTATCGTAATATTTGGGATGGTTAACGAAAACGATTTCACCGGCTTTTACCATGTGAATTTCATTCGTTCCCAACACTTCGAAGTCTTCTGAACCTACAAATTTTGCCCCGATAAGTTCGGCAATGGTTTTCAGTTTTTGTGGCTGATGAAACGTCATATTTTTTTTAAATGATGTTTTAAATTTTCAACGGTGTCTTGAAATCCTGACACGGTTTTGTTTTTCCAATTTTAATTACAGCCCGACCGAACCCTTCGACAAGCTCAGGGTAAACTACAAAGCTGCCATAAAAAATGAAAGCTGAAAGTTGTTATACTTCCAGCCTCATATTATTTGTGAATAATTATTCTTTTACTCTTTCTAAGTAAGAACCATCTTCTGTGCTTACTTTGATCTTGTCTCCCGGCTCAATGAACAGAGGAACCATTACTCTTGCTCCTGTTTCTACGATTGCATTTTTAAGAGCGTTGGTTGCCGTGTTTCCTTTTACTCCCGGATCAGCTTCCACCACTTCCAGATAAACGGACTGCGGTAATTCTGCCGAAAGCGGAGTTTCGTCTGCTTCTTTTAAAATGATGGTTACTTCTTCACCCGCTTTCATCAGGTTGGAGTTTTCAATCATTTCTTTGTTAAGGTATAACTGAGAGAAGTCATCGTTATTCATGAAGTGGAAACCATTTTCATCATCGTAAAGATACTGGTATTTTCTTGTGATTACTTTTACCTCATCAATTTTGTGACCTGCAGAGAAAGTATTGTCGATTACTTTACCGTTGGTTACAGATTTTAATTTTGTTCTAACGAAAGCAGGACCTTTTCCCGGTTTTACGTGAAGGAATTCGATAACTTTATAAATATCGTTGCTGTATTCGATGCAAAGTCCTTTTCTGATATCGTTACTTGTTGCCATTAATTTATTATATATTTTTTATTTTCTTTTGTTAAATTGTATTCCTTCTCCCTGTGTTGGCAGTCTGTTGAAAACATTATTATTGAATGAATTCACATTATTATTCAGTCTGTTTACATTCGTCTGTATCTCGGAATGATAGGGATTGGCGGTTCCAAAAATTGAATTACTGCCGGAATTATTCTGTTTCAGAATATCATTGAGATTATGTTTAGCGATGCTGTCACTGGATTTTGAAGGCAGTCTTCTTTCCAGAATAGAAGTCTTGGCTGTTTTCTCCGTTTTTAATCCTTCTGTCTGTTGTCCGGACAAAAAAGATGCTGTAAAACACATTAAAACTAAAATCAGACTTTTCATTGATAACAACGCTAAACTTTTCTTTATTATTCTCTTTCCTTCCCTGTCCCGTATCCTTTTACGATTCCTCTTGGAGAATTCTGGATAAACTGAAGGATTTCATCTCTTTCAGCCGTCGGAAGCATTTCTTTTTCTATGTAAAGCAACGCTTGGGAAACGTTCATTTTCATCTGGAAGATCGCTCTGTAAATTTTCTGAATTTCAAAGATTTTTTCGTTGGTAAATCCTCTTCTTCTTAAACCTACAGAATTAATTCCTGCGTAAGACATTGGTTCTCTTGCCACTTTTACATAAGGCGGAATATCTTTTCTTACCAGAGTTCCTCCCGAAATCATCACGTGTTTTCCGATTTTTCCGAACTGATGAACAGCAGATAAACCACCCATCACAGTATAATCCCCGATTTCCACATGACCTGCAATACCACAACCGTTTACGATGATCACATGATCTCCGATTACGCAATCATGAGCAATGTGGGAAGTTGCCATAATAAGACAGTTTTTCCCAATTTTGGTAAAACCTAGGGCTTTTGTTCCTCTGTTTACCGTTACACATTCTCTGATCGTTGTTTCATCGCCGATAATGACCTGCGTATCTTCACCATCAAATTTCAAATCCTGAGGAATCGCAGAAATTACCGTTCCCGGAAAAATTCTGCAATTTTTACCGATTCTTGCACCATCCATGATGGTAACATTGGGACCAATCCATGTTCCTTCGCCAATTTCCACGTCCCCTGCAATAGTAGTAAAAGGTTCTACGATTACATTTTTGCTGATTTTCGCACGTTTATCTACGGCTGCTAACTGATGAATCATTTAATCAACTTTATTTTTTGCAACTTGGGCCATAAGTTCTGCTTCTACCGCTACTGTATCTCCTACATAACCATAACCCTGCATATGAACAATTCCTCTTCTGATAGGCTCTATCAATTCAATCTTGAAGATGAGCGTATCTCCCGGAATTACTTTTCTCTTGAATTTTACTTTATCTATTTTAATAAAGTATGTGGAGTAATTTTCTGGATCCGGAACGCTTGCCAAAACAAGAATTCCTCCGGTCTGTGCTAAAGCTTCTACCTGTAAAACTCCCGGCATTACAGGCTCTTTCGGGAAATGTCCAACGAAGAAAGGTTCGTTCATTGTAACATTTTTAAGACCCACAACATGAGAATCTGAAAGCTCAAGAATTTTATCGATCAATAAGAACGGCGGTCTGTGAGGCATCAGTTTCATGATTCCGTTGATATCGAAAACCGGTTCTTTTGTTAAATCAAAATCAGGAACATTTTTCTTTTTCTGCAGTTTCCACTGACGGTTCAGTTTTTTTGCAAACTGTGTGTTTACGTAATGTCCCGGTTTGTTGGCAATTACCTTACCTTTTATTTTCACTCCTGCCAAAGCCAGATCACCGATCACATCGAGTAATTTGTGTCTTGCGGCTTCGTTGGGATAGTTTAAGTTCAAATTATCAAGAATTCCGTTTGGTCTTATCGATACGTTATCTTTACCAAAGGCTTTCTTTAGTTTTTCTGTGGTTTCCGGTGTAAGATCTTTATCTACATAAACAATCGCGTTGGAAATATCTCCGCCTTTAATCAAACCGTTATCTAAAAGCATTTCTAGCTCGTGTAAAAAGCTGAATGTTCTTGCTGATGAAATTTCTTCTTTAAACTCAGAAATATTTTTAAGCGTAGCATTTTGAGTTCCTAAAACTTTGGTCCCGAAATCTACCATCGTTGTTACTTCGTAGGTATCTGAAGGAATAATAGTGATCTCAGATCCTGTAGCCGGATCGCTGTAAGTAAGCACTTCTTTTACCACAAGATATTCTCTTGCTATATTTTGCTCCACTACTCCTACGCTTTCGATTGCTTCTACAAAGAATTTTGAAGAACCGTCTAAGATCGGCGGTTCGGAAGCATCCATTTCAAGAATGGCATTATCAATATCACAGCCTACCAAAGCCGCTAAAAGATGCTCGCAAGTTGTGATCTTTACTCCCAGTTTTTCTAATGTTGTTCCTCTTTCTGTAGCTACAACGTAGTTAACGTCTGCTTCGACCTGAGGATTTCCTTCCAAATCTGTTCTTACGAATACGAAACCTGTATTTTCTTTTGCAGGTTTCATGGTTAATTTTACTTCTTTACCAGTATGAAGTCCGATTCCGGAAAGTGTCACTTCCTGCTGAAGTGTTTTTTGCATATCACTCATTAGTTTTAATCTTTTGAGTTATTCTCGAGATTATTTATTCTTTTTACCACTTCAGGTAAGTTTCTGAAATGTACATAGCTTCTAAGGTAGTCGTTGTAGCTGATCGCCGGAGATCCATAAATGGTTTCTCTGTCGTTTACGCTGGAATTTACGCCACTCTGAGCCTGTATTTTTACCTGATTTCCTATTTTGATGTGTCCTACAACACCTACCTGACCTCCAATCTGGTTCCAGTCTCCGATGGTTGTAGATCCTGCAATTCCGGCTTGTGCGGCAATTACATTGTTTTTTCCGATTTTTACGTTGTGAGCAATCTGGATCAGATTATCAATTTTAGTACCTTTTCCGATAACGGTAGAACCAATGGTTGCTCTGTCTATACTGCAGTTGGAACCAATTTCCACATCGTCTTCAATGATAACGTTTCCTAACTGCGGAATTTTTTTGAATCCGTCCGGAGTCGGCTGAAATCCGAAACCGTCTCCTCCGATTACGGTATTGGAATGAATAACACAATTGTCTCCGATAATACAGTAATCATAAATTCTCGCTCCACTGTCAATTTTACAGTTTTTCCCGATCTTCACCCCTTTTCCGATGTAAACCTGCGGATAAATCTGGCTTCCCTCTCCCACTTTTGCCTTTTCTGAAACGTAGGTAAAAGCTCCGATATACACATCTTCTCCGATTACGGCAGTTTCATGAATGGATGAACCATTTTCGATTCCTTTTCTTCTTCCCTGCATTTCCTGATATAAATTCATGAGAACCTGAAAAGAAAGATAAGCATCCTTTACTGCAATAACAGTAGGAAGGTAAGAATCTTTTGAGATAAGCTTTTCCGAAACAATGATAACGGAACATTTTGAAGTCTCTAAATAATGCGAAAATCTATCCTGCGCGATGAAAGAAAGATGTCCTGTTTCCCCGCTTTCTATGGGCGAAACTCCAGTAATAAGTGCGTTTTCGTCACCTATTATTTTTCCGTCGATAAAACTTGCAATTTGCGAAGCTGTAAATTCCATATTCTGCAAAGATAAGAAATTCTGTAATTCGCAAACATTTTTTAGTTTTCGGAACGTGAATTTTAATATTCTTTAAGAAATAATGTGTGAAATATTTCTTGGAAATGTAAGAATATACCTTGTGGTTTTATTTACCATTAAGCCCGATAAAAGCTGGTCTTCCGATTCATCAAGTCGTATTTTTTTACCGTTTTTCTGCAACAGATAAATCGGCTGTTTTTCGGTATCGTAAGGAAGGAGTTTTCTTTTTATTTCGTGTACGAGTTCTTTCCCATTATCGATTCCGAAAAATTCATTCAAATTCTTTATTTTTTCTTCAATAAAACCCGGCTCAAAAGGATGAGATGAAATAATGGTTTTCGGAAGGTTTCTCTGGATCACACATTTACACCAGTAAGACAAAATCATGTCGTCTGCGTGCTGCCAGTTTTTCATTGCCTGAATAATATCATTATCGTCCAGCTGCGTGAATCTTTCAATATCTTCATCTGTAGCAGTACTTTTCCCGCGATGAAGAAAATATTTCAGATTTTCCGCTGCCGGTAAATCGATTCCCTGCGACACCAAAAGTTTGGCTCTTTCTAAAATTTTAACGAGAAGAAATTCTGCCAGAGCAGACGTTTTATGATAATACACCTGCCAATACATAAACATTCTGGCGGTAAGAAAATTCTCAATAGAATAAACGCCTTTTGCATCAATCACCAATTCGCCCTCATCACAGACGTTCATCATGGAAATGATTCTCTGTGTATTGATGCTTCCTTCGGAAACTCCCGTAAAAAAGCTGTCCCGTTTCAAATAATCCAACCGATCGACATCGAGCTGTGAAGAAATAAGCTGGTTGAAAAACTTTCGGTGGTATTTTCCCTGAAACATTTCGATAGCGCAGGATAATTCTCCGTTAAATTCATCATTCAGACGATTCATTAGCAATAAAGATAATTTTTCATGATGCCAATCGTCCATCAGCATACTTTCCAGAGCGTGGGAAAACGGACCATGACCAATATCATGCATTAAAATAGCCAACATTGCCCCTTTTTCTTCCTCTTCTGAAATTTTCACGCCTTTCTGCTTCAAAGTTTCCAAAGCAGTAAACATGAGATGCATGGCTCCTAAAGCGTGATGAAATCTTGTATGTGTCGCGCCCGGAAAAATGAGGTTCAAAAGTCCGGTCTGTCCTATCCTTCTTAATCTCTGAAAGTAAGGATGCTCGATGATATCGAATAAAATTTCATGGGGAATTTTGATGAATCCGTGAACGGGATCGTTGATGATTTTTAGCTTATTCTGCATTGGAAAACGTCTGTATTTGCAAACAAATTTAGGAATTTTATATTTTAGAGGTAATTAATTTTCATTAAACTGTTTGTTGTTTTAAAAGTAACTTTCTTTGTTGAATTTGTTTTTAACACAAAGTCCGCAAAGATTTTTTTTACAGTTGTGTTGCATATTTTCGTTCGGAAAGGCGTTTCACTCAGCAAAGGCTGGATAAAAATCTTCTCTGAATAAATAGTTGTGCTGTTTGTGTTTAAAAGCTATCTTTGACTGAATAACCTTTTCATGAGAAAACTCTCACTCTTTATCATTCTGTTTTTCTGTTTACAATTTTCAGCACAGGCTTTATCGGAAAATCAAAAGCTTGAATCTTTGTGCAAAGTGTGGGGATTTTTAAAATATTATCATCCGAATGTAGCAAAAGGTAAGTTTAATTGGGATCAGCAGTTATTTCAGAAAATTGATGAACTTGAAAATATTAACAATAAAGATCAATTGAATGAATTTTATGCTAACTGGATTGAAAGTCTCGGAAAAACTGAAGTTTGTAAAAATTGTGTAAATGATAACAATAAAGTTTATTTCTTAAAAAATTTTGATCTCGGATGGATGAGCGATCAGCGTATTTTTTCTGAAAATGTAAGTCAGAAGCTAAAATTTATTGAGAAGAACAGAAATATCGGTGAAAATTATTACTTCGGATTAACGGGAAGAAAGGTCTATTTCAGGAATGAGAATTCTTACGGATCGAAATTTACTTCAAAACAAACAGCTCTTCTTGAACTGTTCAGATATTGGAATTATGCAGAATATTTTTTTGCCTACAAGTATAAAACCGATCAGAACTGGAATGATGTTTTACGGGAAATGATTCCTAAATTTCTTGCTGTTGATAATGATGAAAACTATCATTTAACTTTAGCTGAACTTGTGACCAAAACGGATGATTCGCATGCTTTTTTATTTTCAAGGCTGACTAGTTTAAACCAATACGGAAGAAAAAATGTTCCGGTACAGTATTCTTATGCGGAAGGAAAGCTGGTTGTAACGAAAACATATCCGACTATTTTTAATGAAGAAAATCCGCTCAAAATTGGTGATGTGATCTACGATGTTGAAGGATTAACGATTCCGCAGAAAATCAATTCTTTCGGGAAATATCTTCCGGCTTCCAATTCATGGGGAAAAATCAACAAATCGAAATATCTTTTTCTGTATACCAATAAAGATTCACTTGAGCTTAAAATTGAAAGGGACGGAATTAATTTAGCCATAAAAGTAAAAACGTATTTGCAGAAAGAAATTATTCGCGAAAATCCTCCGGTTTCTGAAAAATGGAAGTTTCTCGATGATGAAAAAAAGGTGGGTTATGTGAACATGGGATTAATCAAAAGATCTGATCTGAATGATATGTTCGAAAATCTGAAAAATACAGAATCGATTATTTTCGACTCCCGAA
>NZ_JBBCQL010000076.1:0-17537 GCF_037149975.1 Chryseobacterium sp. VD8
TGATAAAAAGAGAATTTACAGCAAGATAAATACAGACCAGACTGTAGGTTTTCAGTTTTTCTGATATTGGGATATTTGAAAATGCAGCTTCCATGAAGAATATTAGTTTTAAGAATTTCCTTCATTATAAGGCAGTCTGTTCATAATCGATCTTCCCAGAGAAATTTCATCTGCGTATTCCAGCTCATCTCCTACAGAAATTCCTCTTGCTATGCTGGAAAAGTTTACCTCAAAATTTTTAAACTTTTTGTAAATATAATATGCTGTGGTATCCCCTTCCATCGTTGCGCTTAAAGCAAAAATAAACTCCTTCACTTTTCCGTCATTCAGTTTTTTTTCGATACTCGGAATGTTCAACTGATTAGGTCCTACTCCTTCCATCGGAGAAATTTTACCCCCCAGAATTAGATATTTCCCTGTATATTTTCCTGTATTTTCAATAGCAATTACATCGCGTACATCTTCCACAATACAGATGACCTCGTCATTTCGCTTCTCGTTGCTGCAGATTTCACAAATTTCAAAATCCGAAAAATTGTGACATTCTTTACAGTATTTTATTTCGTTCACGAGGTTAATGAGGGAATTTCCAAGGCTTGTTGCTCTGGAATTGGGCTGTTTCAATAAATGTAACGCCAGACGCAAAGCTGTTTTTCTTCCGATACCGGGCAATCCGGCAATTTCATCCACTGCTTTCGCTAAAACTTTACTAGGGTAATCCATAAAACAAAAATAATGATAATTGTTGACAGTTTACCATCCGCTCATTTCTTGTTTGGGATCTGAAAAATAAATTTTAATTCTTCTTAATAATCATCCTTTTTTCGTTCCGGTTTTCTGAGCTCAGATTAAAAACCTTATATTTGGTTCTCTAAATAATAACTTGAAAATAAAACTAAATGATTCTTAACAATTTAAACTATCCGCTGGATTTTAAATTCAAAATTTCTACACTGGCAAGTGATTTTAATATTACAGACAAAAACGGAAATTACGTCGCTTATGTGCGTCAGAAAATGTTCAAACTGAAAGAAGATGTAATCATCTTTAATGACGAAAGTAAATCTAAAGAACTTTTCAGAATCAAAGCCGATCGATGGCTTGATTTCAATGCCTCTTATTCTTTAACTGAAATAGCGACCGGAAGAAGCTTCGGAAGACTGGCAAGAAAAGGGATGCGTTCTTTCTGGAAATCTACTTATAACATTCTGGACAGTAATGATAAAGAACGCTTTACCATCACAGAAGACAATGCATGGACAAAGTTTCTGGACGGAATGGTAAGCGAAATCCCTGTGATCGGTATGTTTACCGGATATTTCCTAAACCCTTCTTACACCGTAGCCGGAATGGACGGAAAAGCGTACTTTAAACTGAAAAAAATGCCGTCTTTCTTCGGAAGAAGATTTCAATTGGACAGACTGGTTGATATTGATGACGAAGAAGAAAGTCTCGTAATTCTTTCATTGCTTATGATGACGCTGCTTGAAAGAGCGAGAGGATAACATCAAAATTTACCCGATTTTTACCCGTGACAATTTCTTTTGATCTGGACGATACCGTTATTTCCCTTCAAAGATTTCCTTTGGAAAAAGAGACTTTTTGGGCTAAAATTATCGGTTGCGAAAGGATTCGATCCGGAACAGTTGCCTTGTTTAAAGCACTAAGAGACAGAAAACATACAATTTATATTTATACAACTTCTTACAGGAGTACTTTAAAAATTAAGCTGATGTTTCTATCTTACAGTATTCCGGTTGATTTTATTATCAATCAGCAAATGCATAACAAAAAAGTAAGAAAGAAAGGCAAAAATGTCTCTAAATTCCCTCCGGAATTTGGCATAGATATTCATATTGATGATTCTGCCGGAGTTGAAATGGAAGGAAAAAAATTCGGATTTAAAACCATTATCATTTCACCGGATGAAACAGACTGGACTAGCATCATTTTGAAAAAAATCGATGAATTCGGAATGAAATATGAATGATTTTAAAAAGCTAAATTTTATCAAAAAATCAATACATTAAATTTTCCTTACCTTTAAGTTTCGAAAATTTAGGTTAAATTAAATAATACACGATGAAATATGTAATCATTTTCTTTTCGGCTTTCCTTCTGGTTGCCTGTAAAAAGGATAAAGAAACAGTTTCCAATTCGGTAAAAACAGATTCTGTAACGGTAGTTCAGGATTCTGTAACAACAGATGCACAGAAAACAGGTATTGCCGTTGATCCATTTCCTTTTCCAAAAGAAATTAAGGAATGTTCATGCTATTTTGCAAAAAGCAAGTCGGATTTTGAAAACGAAAAGTACATTTATGCAGATGATGCCGGAAAAACAGCCTATATGAAGCTGGACGGAAAAAGACTGGCAATGAGTCTGATCTCTTCAAGTGATATGGAAGTAGATGAAGAGCTGAGTAAGGAAATTGAAAGCAACGACTATAAAATCTCAGTAAAAGGTAAAAAAATAAAAGGCGAAGAAGCTTTGCTTTTTGAAGGTACGCTTACGATTGAAAAACCGGACGGAACGGTTGTCACCCTACCTGTTTACGGAGAATGCGGATGCTAAAAATCTGCCTGAAACAATAAAAAAGAATGCTTCTGAATGATCGGGAGCATTTTTTATTTCGTAATTTTGATAAAAATAAATTTCATGGAGCTATCTCACATAGAACCGCAGATTATCTGGAAAAATTTCTCCAAATTGAATGCGGTTCCAAGACCCTCAAAAAAAGAAGAAAAAGTAATTGCTTTCATCAAAGAATTCGGTGAAAAACTAGGACTGGAAACCACCGTTGATGAAGTAGGAAATGTAATCATCAAAAAACCGGCAACAGCGGGAATGGAAAACCGTAAATCTGTGGTTTTGCAATCGCATCTGGATATGGTTTGCCAAAAAAACAATGATGTAAATTTTGATTTTGAAACAGAAGGAATCAAAATGGAAATCGATGGAGACTGGGTAAAAGCAAAAGGAACCACCTTGGGAGCCGACAATGGTTTAGGAGTAGCAACAATCATGTCTATTCTGGAAAGTTCAGATATTCCGCACCCTGCTTTGGAAGCTCTTTTTACCATTGATGAAGAAACAGGAATGACGGGAGCTTTAGGTCTGAAACCGGGACAGTTAACCGGAGATATCCTTCTGAATCTTGATACCGAAGAAGATGACGAAATCGATATCGGCTGCGCCGGAGGAATTGATGTTACCATTTCTCAAAACTACGAAACCGAAGACGCAAAAGGACAAATCGTGAGATTCGAAGTGAAAGGACTTCAAGGAGGGCATTCCGGAATGGATATTCACAAAGGCTTCGGAAATGCAAATGTTATTTTGGGAAGACTTCTTTATAAAGCTTTGGAAAAAGAAAACATTCAGCTGATTTCTATTGACGGAGGCGGACTGAGAAATGCCATCCCGAGAGAAGCCGTTGCTGTTGCTTCCGTAAGAAATGCTCAGGAATTTATCGAAGAAGTGACAAATGGTCTTAAAAAAGAAATTTTAGACGAGTTTGCAAGCATTGAAGCCGGTCTTCAGATCAATATTGAAAACACGACAACTTCAGAGAAAGCGATTTCGGAAGCAGATTCCAGAAAGATTATTTTAACGTTGAAATCTCTTCATAACGGAGTGTACAGAATGAGTCCGGATGTAAAAGATCTGGTAGAATCTTCCAACAACGTCGCAAGAGTTGAATTAAAAGACGGTGCATTAAAAATTTTAAATCTTTCCAGATCATCAGTAGAATCATCTAAAGATTCAGTGGCAGAACAGTTAAAATCGGTTGCTGAACTTGCCGGAATGAATACCGTTTTTAGCGGTTCTTATCCGGGATGGAAACCAAAACCGGGATCAGAAATCGTTCAGTTGATGGAAAAGATCTACGTTGATAAATTTAGCGAAAAACCTCACGTTGTAGCCTGTCATGCAGGTCTGGAATGCGGAATCATCGGAGCCAATTATCCTGAAATGGAAATGGTAAGTTTCGGACCCACCATTCGCGGCGCACACTCTCCGGATGAAAAGGCAAATATTCCTTCAGCACAGAAATTCTGGAGTTTCCTGAAAGATATTTTAGCGAATATTCCTCAGAAATAAAATTGTAAAATTGCTATATTGAATATCCAAAGTCGTTTTGATTTTGGATATTTTTTGTTCCCAATCTTTCTCAATTGTTATCAAAAAGTTATACCTTTGAATAAACAATCCATAGTATGAACATACAGACACTCAATGAAAAACTTGAATTAATTCAATGGCTGTCAACATTGGAGGATGCTTCTGTTATCAAAAAACTGATTCAATTCAGGAAAGAGGAGACTAAAGACTGGTGGAGTTTAATTTCGGAAGAAGAAAAAGAATCAATTGAAAAAGGAATTTCTGAAGCGGATAATAATGAACTAAAATCTCATTCTGAAGCCAGAAAGTTATATGGAAAATGGTTATAATATTCTCTGGACCCCAAATGCTTTAGAGGAATTAGAACAGACAATAGAATATCTTCAACTTCATTTTACGGATAAAGAAATTAAAAAGCTTGTTCAAAAAATTGAAAGTTTAATTGAAATTATATCTCAAAATCCTTTCATATTTCCCATATCCGAAAGCAAAAATATTCACAAACTGGTTATTCTGGAATTTAACACCATGTATTACCGCGTAAACAATGGCAGCGTGGAAATTTTATCATTCTTTTCAAACAGACAGTCCCCTCAAAAAAGAAAAATTTAATTCAGTTTTTTTAATTGTTAATCATGAAAAGCATCACCGTATTCTGCGGATCCAGCTTCGGTTCTGCATCTATTTACAAAGAACAGGCAGCTTTGCTTGGTGAAACTCTGGCAAAACAAAAAATTCAGCTTATTTACGGCGGCGCAGATGTTGGTTTAATGGGCGCTGTTGCAGACGGAGCACTGAATGAAAGCGGAAAAGTAACCGGCGTCCTTCCCCGCTTTTTACAATCCAAAGAAATTGCTCACAAACAATTGACAGAATTAATTCTGGTGGAAACCATGCATGAGCGAAAAACCAAAATGAATGAACTTTGCGACGGCGTTATTGTTCTTCCGGGAGGTTACGGAACAATGGAAGAATTTTTTGAAATGATAACCTGGGCGCAACTGGGACTTCATAAAAAACCGATTGGAATTTTAAACATCAACGGATTTTATGACGATCTGATCAGGCTTGTGGAAACAATGGTGGAAAAAGGATTTTTAAAGCAGATTAACCGTGAGATGCTTTTAATCTGTGAAAATATTGAAGAATTACTGGAAATGATGAAAAATTATCAGGCTCCGAATGTTGGAAAATGGATTTCGAGGGAGGAAGTTTAGTATATTTACATTACAGACTTTTAATTGTCTAAAAAATTCAACCATGAAAAGTATATTTCTTTCAGCAGGATTATTTCTAAGTCAGATAATATCTGCGCAATACCAATATCCGTCAACTCCTGAAAAAGCGGTGGTGGATGATTATTTTGGTACAAAAATCACAGATCATTACAGATGGCTGGAAGACACCAAAAATCCGGAAGTAAAAAAATGGTTCAAATCTCAGTCTGATTTCAGCCATACCGTGATTGATAAAATTCCGCACCGTGAAGATCTTTACAGACGCATGAAAGAAGTACAGGAAATGAACGGTGATTCTTTCGACGTCATCTATCAAAGAGGAAACACCTATTTCTACACAAAGACTAAAAAAAGCGAAAATCTTTCTAAGCTTTATTCAAGAGATCTTGCAACAGGAAAAGAATCGCTGATTTTTGATCCTGAAACGCTTGGCAAAAATACACAAATCACCAATTTTGTACTTGACTCGAAAGCGGGGAAAATTGCCATTTTACTATCAAAAGCAGGGGGAGAAATCTGCGATTTAAGAATTTTTGATCTATCCACAAAGAAATTTTTAAAGGATGAAATCGGTCCTATCTGGAGTGAATTTGCTTTTGAATTTACGCCCGATGATAAAGCTATTCTTTATACAAAAATGAGTACCGCAGATCCAAGCAGCAATATGCTTCTAAAAGACATGAAAGCGATGCTTCATGTGATTGGAACCGACACAAAAGCTGACAAGGTCTTAGCATCCAGAGAAGATTATCCGGAACTGAATGCTTTAACAGAACAGTTTCCTTCAATTTATTTTACCGATGACTATAAAAATATTGTTTTAAGATTAAGTTCTGTAAAATCTGAAAGTCCGATATTTGTTGCACCTTTTTCTGAATTAAAAAATAAAAAAATAAACTGGAAACAAATCGTAAAACCATCAGACGATATTACTGATGTATTTATTTCCGGCGACAAATTATTTCTACTGACTCATAAAGATGCACCCAATTATAAAATTACTCTCACAAGCTTATCAAATCCTGCCCCTGATAAAGCTAAAACTGTAGTTCCGGAAAGTAAGGATAAAGTAATCATAAGCATTCATAATTCTAAAAACTATCTTTATTACTCTTTAGGAGATGGTATTGTAAGAGATAAATATCAGGTAAATATAAATACGCTTGCCGGAAAGAAAATTGATTTTCCAACCGGGGTTAACAGTTCATTATCTCTCAACCAAAGAGAAAATGACAACATATTCTGTAACAACGTTAACTGGCTGACTCCATTAACGACCTACGAATACAACCCTGAAAAAGAAGATATCGTAAAAAGTAAATACCTTAATTCAGAAACAAAATATCCGGATTACAGCACACTTTACAACGTAAAAGAGGTGGAAGTAAAAAGCCACGACGGCGTTATGGTTCCGCTATCTGTTATTTATCCTAAAAATATAAAAATGGATGGCAGTAATCCTGCTTATATTACAGGTTATGGCGGTTATGGATTTTCATATGAGCCCCGTTTCTCAACAAGACTTTCCGTGCTTTTGGAACAGGGCGTCGTATTGGCAATAGCCCACGTAAGAGGAGGAGGTGAAAAAGGTGAAAACTGGCATAAAGACGGTATGAAGGCAAAAAAACCGAATACATGGAAAGATTTTATTGCATGTTCTGAATATCTGATCTCCCAAAAATACACCTCATCTTCAAAACTCATTGGGAATGGTGTAAGTATGGGCGGAGTACTCATTGGAAGAGCCATTACGGAAAGACCTGATCTATTTGCCGTTGCTATTGCAGAAGTAGGAATGACCAATGCCATCCGTTCTGAGATTACACCGAATGGTCCTAATCAAATTCCGGAAATAGGAACTTTAAAAGATGAAGAAGACACTAAAAACCTCCTTGAAATGGATGCCCAGAGTAAAGTAAAAGCTGGAATAAAATACCCCGCTGTAATTATCCGCACCGGAATGAACGACTCCAGAGTTGAACCTTGGGAACCCGGAAAATTTGCAGCCATATTGCAAAAAAATTCCGGTTCAGGAAAACCTGTTTTGCTGTATGTAAATTATGAAAACGGACATTTCACCAGTGATTTTGACGTTGTTTTTAAAGAATATGCCGATATTTATTCGTTTGCTTTATGGCAGGTGGGGCATCCAAAATTTCAGCCTGTAAAGTAAAAATCTAAAGCATACGAAAATCAGGCAAAACAGAATTTCAAAATTCAGGCTATAAAAAAATGTAAATGAGCTTTATTAAAAAATAATCAGAATGAAGCTGCTTTCCTGTATGCAGAAGGCGTTATTCCTTTTTTATTAAAAAAAACTCTGTTAAAATAGCTTAGACTTTCAAATCCGCACTCAAAAGAAATTTGGCTGACAGAATTTTCTGTTTGGGTCAACAACCGGCAGACTTCATTTATTCTGATTTCATTTAAATAATCAGAATACGTTTTCCCTGTTGCCTTCTTGAAGAATTTACAGAAATTGCTTTCAGTCATATAAACCAGTTCAGCAACCTGCTTCAGAGTGATCTTGGTATAAAAATTATTCTGAATAAAGAGGCAGACTTTATTGATTCTGAGTTCGCTCTTTTTCGAAACTACATGATGAAAAGTGTCAGAAGCAATTATCCGATACTCCATTTCTGACAAATCATTCAAAATTGAAATCAGCTTCATAATTCTCTCAACCCCCTGATTTTCAGTTATACTTATCAGTTTTGAAATTAAATTTTCATGCGCGGAAAAACTAAGCCCTCTGGATGAAATTTCAAGCATCTTTTTAATTGCCCTACATTCATCCAGTTCCAAAAAGGAAGCAAGAATTTCTTTAGAAAACTGAACGACGATAGCTTCCGAAGAGAGATCAGCCTTTAATTTTCCGGACCATGTATGCGGCAGATTACCTCCCAATAAAACCAGATCGCCATCACTAAAATATTCGTAGGTATTTCCTACAATCCTGTGCCCTTTTCCTTTTAAAATATACGTTAATTCATATTCAGGATGATAATGCCATTTAAATTCAAAAACAGATGTCTGAAAACGGTATGCATAAAAACTTGAATTTCCTTTATTTAATTTAATATTTTCCAGAATGGCTTTCACAGATAATATTGACTTATAGTATTAATATTTTACAAAAATAATTCAATATAATATCAGAATAAAACAATTTAACATTAATTCCTACAATTCTTAATTAATATTTTTGAAAGGAATAATACCGGAATACATTATGAGAATAAAAATATTCGCAATAATCATTACAGCAGTAATAAACATACAGAATCTATCCGCTCAGAAAAACTCAGGTTTTGTAAATGTTTTTATCGGAACGGACGGCACCGGACATACCTTTCCCGGTCCTTCAATGCCTTTCGGAATGGTACAGCCCGGTCCGGACAACAAAGATTCCGGCTGGAACCACACAAGCGGATATCAATATAAAGATACTTTGCTGATGGGATTTTCACAAACCCGTTTCAGCGGGACAGGTATTAATGAAATGGGAGATATTTTGCTGCTTCCGATTAATCCCAAAAAGGAAAAACTGAAAAATTTATATAAAAAAGAAACTGAGAAAGGCAAAGTCGGCTATTACTCCCTTATTAAAAAAGATGATGTAAAAGTAGAACTTACCTGCTCGGAAAGAGTGGCTTTTCATCAATATACTTTTCCTGAAACTGAAGGGCAGGTTTTGGTAGATCTGCAGCATGGCTTGCGTTTTGTGTTTGATGAAGCCAACCAAAAGAATCTGGTAGTAAAAAGTGATATAAACATTGAAAACAATAATACGATTTCCGGATATTGCACAACCCAAAACTGGGTAAACCGAACTTACTTTTTCACTATTACTTTTGATCAGTCCTTTACAAAAAGTAAATTTTTAAATAAAAACAGCAATGATAAAGCACCGAAGTATCTTCTAGACTTTGACCTTCGAAATGATAAAACATTAAAGGTTAAAATTGCGCTGTCCTCAGTATCTGTAGAAGGTGCAAAACGTAATCTGAATGCTGAAATTCCGCACTGGGACTTTAACAAGGTGTATGAAAAAAATATTGCTTCATGGGATAATTATTTAAACAGAATACAAATCGAAGCAAATAGTAAGAAGAAGGAAATATTTTACACTTCCATGTATCATCTGCTATTGCAGCCTTCTAATATCGCAGATGTGGACGGACAATACCGCGGCTCGGATGATAAAATTGCCATTTCACATCAGAAAGAATATTATTCAACACTTTCCAATTGGGACATTTATCGCGGGGCTTTCCCTTTGCTGCAAATTGTAGCACCGGAAAAAATTAACGGAATCATTCAGACTATGCTTACTCATCATCAACACAAAGGTTTTTTACCAATATGGACTGCATGGGGACAAGATAACTACTGCATGATCGGTAATCATGCTATCCCAATGATTTTATCTGCCTACAATAATGGTTTCAGAGGATTTAATGCTGAAAAAGCACTTGAGGCAATGGTTGAAACATCTACAAAACCGCATATAAATTCCGATTGGGAATTATACAACCGATATGGTTATTATCCTTTTGATAAATTAGATAATGAATCTGTTTCTCGTACGCTGGAAAGCACTTACGATGACTGGTGTGTAGCGGATATGGCTAAAAAACTTAAAAAAGATGAAATTGCTGCAACTTTTTCTCAACGAGCCCATTACTACCATAATCTTTTTGATACTGAAACTACATTTTTCAGAGGAAAAGACAGCAAGGGAAATTGGCGCACCCCTTTTAATCCGTTAACTGCGACTTCACCACTGAATAATCCGGGGGATTATACTGAAGCCAATGCGTGGCAATATTTCTGGACTCCCGCACAATTTGATATTCAGGGCTTAACTTCACTTTTAGGAGGTAAGAAAAAATTGACAGCAAAACTGAATGAATTCTTTACGACAAATACTCCGAATCCCGATAAGTTTCTTGGTCAGGAAGCGATGATCGGGCAATATGCGCACGGAAATGAACCCAGTCATCACGTTATTTATTTATATGCATTCAGTAACGAACCTGAAAAAGGGCAAAGCTATATTCATCATGTAATTAACGAATTTCACAATAATACTCCCGATGGTATGATTGGTAATGACGATTGCGGACAGATGAGTGCCTGGTATATTCTATCCACTTTGGGATTCTATCCCGTAAATCCTGCAAGCGGAGAGTTTGTATTCGGAAGCCCACAAATTAAAAAAGCAAAACTGCTTTTACCGGGAAACAAAATATTTACCGTAGAAGCTCATAATTTTTCCGAAGAAAACATTTATAATGACATTCGATTATTAAACGGAAAAAAAATAGATAAACATTATATTACCTTTCAGGAAATCATCAATGGAGGTAATTTAACTTTTGAAATGACAAAAAAATGAAAATAAAATTAATATTCCTCTTATTATTCGCCATGTACTTAAATGCACAGCAAATCTCGGAAAAGTTTATTCCTTTGCCATTTGGCAGCGTAAAACCAACAGGCTGGCTTCAAGCGCAAATGCAAAAAGATATTGATGGTTTTGTTGGTAATCTGGATGTAATAGTTCCGGAATTAATGAATGATCCTATTTATGGGAAAGGCAGACTACAGAAGCATTCCAAAGCAAAAGATCTCGGAAATCTGAAATCCGGCGACGCCGAAGGTGACGATCAGTATAAATGGTGGAACAGCGAGACACAATCGAACTGGTGGGATGGCTATCTTCGAAATGCAATCTTATTGAATGATAAAAACGGGACGGAGAAGATAAGAAAATATGTCGAAAATATTCTCGCCACTCAGGATGAAGACGGATATTTAGGAATTTATGATAAAGATCTGCGCTATCAATTTAAATCTGAAAACGGAGAGTTATGGTCCAAAGCAACCTTATACAGAGGTCTTTTGGCATATTATGAAGCTACAAAAGATGAAAAAGTCTTTAAAGCGGTAGAAAAAGCGGTAGAAAATGTTATGCAGAATTATCCCATTTATGCATCAAGCCCGTTCAGTTCAGGAGAAACCTTTAATGGAGGTGTATCTCACGGATTAACCTTTACTGATGTCTTGGAACGAATGTATTTTTATACAAAAGACGAGAAATACAGAGCTTATTCTTTGTTTTTATACAATGATTTTTCCAATACTTATCAATCTGAAGAAGATGCTCAGTTAAAGAATATATTTAATATTAATTATCGTTTAAAATCTCACGGAGTGCATACTTTTGAACATCTCAGAGCCTTAATCATTGCAACATATGCTGCTCAGAATAGAGATTTTGATAAAGCTTTGGCCACTTATCTTGACAGAATAAATAAAGTTACGACAATAAGCGGCGGTGCGGTTGGTGATGAATGGATTGCTGAGAGAAATGCAGATGCCACCCATACCGGATATGAATACTGCTCTTTACAGGAACTATTGGATAGTTATAATCTGCTCTTTCAGAAGACGGGTTCCGCAGACATCGGAGATAAAATTGAAAACACTTTTTACAATGCCGCGCAAGGTTCCAGAAACCCCAATCATTCCTGCATAGCATATTTAAAAACAGATAATTCTTTTGAAATGTCAGGCACCAAAAACGGAGAAACTGAACCCGGCAGAAAACAAACCCGATATAAATATTCACCTGCACATCAAGATGTTGCGGTGTGCTGTAATCCTAATGCAGGAAGAATCTCTCCATATTTTGTACAAAACTCGTGGATGAAAGAAAATGAAACAACTTTTGTAGCTGCACTTTTAATGCCTAATATTTTAGTTACATCTGCTGCCGGTAATAGTATACAGATCGAAAATATTACGGATTATCCCTATCAAAATCATTTTAAGTTTAAAATTACCCAAACAAAAACTTCAAAATTTACCTTAAAAATCAGAAAACCAAACTGGGTACAAAAAGTAAATACAAATGAGAAATTCCAAATTGAAAATGGTTTCATTGTCATCAATAGAGAATTTTCTACCAACGATTATGTAGACCTTTCTTTTGAAGCAAGAGTAGAAATTAAAACAGATCCTGCAAATGCCCGTTATTTTACTTTTGGAGCGTTGCTGTATGCTTTACCGATAGACTCAAAAGAAATTTCAGGCAGAAATTACTTCGGTACTTTTAAAGATTTTACTTATGAACCAAAAAGTAACATCAGATATACATTTAAAAATAATGTAAAAACAAAATATGAGCAGGGAAAAATATACACAGAACTCATAAACCAAAACAATAATAAACCCGAAAAAGTGGAACTTATCCCTTTTGGAAAAACAATATTGAGACAGGTTACCTTTTAAAAGTTTATTTTAGCACATTGACAAAACAAAACCTCCCGAAGAAAATCTTCGGGAGGCTTTTATTTTATGGTTAATTAAAATCTTTCTAAGGATAAGGAGCAATCTCTACTTCCAGACCTTCCATTTCTGGAACAATATGCAGCTGACAACCCAGTCTGCTGTTTTCCTGTACATGGAAAGCTTCACCCAACATGGCATCTTCTTCTGCGCCCATTTCGTCCAGTCCCGGATCGTTGGTTACATAAACCTGACATGAAGCACACATTGCCATTCCTCCGCAAACTCCGATGGTTCCTTCTTCCGCCAGTTCATAAGAACGGATGATTTCCATCAGATTCATGGACATATCCGTTGGCGCAACAACATCGTGTGTAACTCCTTCCCTATCGGTAATTTTTATATTAATATCGCTCATCTTTTGTTGATCGTTAATAGTTGATTGTTAATGGTAATTGATATTCAACAACAGACAACAAAATTAGTCAATTTTTTTCACAACTGCCTTTTCAGCCTCTTTTCTGCTTCCGTCGAAACCATCTACTCCGCTTACCGTTGTATATTTCAGAACGAATTTTTTACCCGGATTCAGTCTGTTGTAAACACTCTGACACATTAAAGTAGCTTCATGGAATCCGCAAAGAATCAGCTTTAATTTTCCCGGATAAGTATTGATATCTCCGATCGCATAAATTCCGTCAATATTCGTCTGATAATCCAAAGCATTGTTTACAACGATCGCATTTTTCTCGATATTCAGTCCCCAGTTTCCGATTTCTCCTAACTTTGGTGTTAAACCAAATAACGGAATAAAATAATCTGTTTCAATATCGTAAGGATCCTGTCCGTCAATAGCAACCGTAATCGCTTCTACTTTTCCGTCACCTTTAATCGCTGTAACTTCTGCAGGAGTAATTAATTTAATCTTACCCTGATTTTTAAGATCCTGAACTTTTTCTACAGAATCCAAAGCGCCACGGAATTCATTTCTTCTGTGGATCAGAGTAACTTCACTTGCCACATTTGATAAGAAAATACTCCAGTCCAGTGCAGAATCTCCTCCTCCGGCAATAACTACTTTTTTATTTCTGAAATGTTCAGGTTCTTTTACGAAATACTCAAGGCCTTTTTCCTCGTAGTCGGCTACATTTTCAATCGTAGGCTTTCTCGGCTCAAAAGTTCCAAGACCTCCTGCGATGGCAATTGCTTTCGCTCTGTGAACCGTTCCTTTGTTGGTAATCACTTCAAACCACTCATCATCCACTTTTGTGTAAGAAACCGCTGTTTCTCCCAAAGTGAATCCCGGCTGAAACTGCTTGATCTGCTCCATTAAATTATCCACAAGTTCCCCCGCATTTACAGAAGGATATCCCGGAATATCGAAAATAGGCTTTTTAGGATAAAGCTCAGCCAACTGTCCTCCCGGTTGAGGAAGTGCATCAATAATATGGCACTTCATTTTTAATAAACCTGCTTCAAATACAGCAAAAAGTCCTGTGGGACCGGCTCCTATGATCAATATATCCGTCGTTATCATAATTATAAGATAATTTAATTATACTTGTGAGCGCAAATTTACTAATTTTAATGCGAAGCATATTTAATTCAGTCTAAATAAAAAACTGAGATTTGTCAAATATATTTCATATTTCAAAGTTATTGAATTTGGCAGTGTTTTTGTAAAATTTAAATTATGAAGAAATTTTTAAGTATTATTTCGATATTTGTATTCATTCTGGGATTTGGACAGATTGATAATATTGCAGACGGAGAGTCTATTACGCTGAGAATCCATTACGGATTTCTGAATGCCGGTACCGCTAATCTTACGGCACAGAAAACCACTTTCAAAGGCGCTCCTCACCTTCATGTAAGAGGAACGGGACAGACAACGGGAGCCGTAAGAGCGTTCTTTAAGGTAGAAGATTTTTATGAAAGCTATATTAATATGCAGACTGAACTTCCTAGCTTTTACGTAAGAAATGTGCGGGAAGGAAGCTACAGACAACATCTGGAAACTACTTTTAATCACGACAACAATACATTGGTTTTAACGGATAAGAAAACGCCGGCAAACGGATCGAAAGTGATAAAATCTGTAAAAGGAGTTCAGGATATGCTTTCGTGCTTCTACTATTTAAGAAGTAAAACTGCCGCTGAACTGAAAACCGGAACAGTAATCAACATGAATGTCTGGATTGATGATGAAATGTTTCCTTTTCAGCTAAAAGTAGTGGGAACTGAAAATCTGGATACCAAATTCGGGACAATTAACTGTTTAAAAATTATTCCGTCTGTGAAAAGCGGAAGGGTTTTTAAAGAGAAAGAAGGAGTAACGATGTGGGTTTCCAACGACGCCAATCACATTCCTATTTTATTAAAAGCCGAATTGGCAGTCGGATCCTTAAAAGCAAGTATCGACGGATATAAAAATGTAAAATATCCCCTAAAGTTTACAAATTAAAACATCGTAACTCACTAGAAATAAAGTGTCTGCAAAATTTGCAGACACTTTTTCGTTTTGTCATGTAATACATCTCAGATTTCGGTTGTCTTCTTTAAAACATTAAGAACTGAAATATGAAAACTTATATACTGACAATTTGCTTTATTTTATCTTCTCTATTCACCTATTCTCAGAAAAAGGAAGATGTACAGATTGTCAGAAAAAACATCGTCATCACAAAAACCTCATCATCGCCCAAAATTGACGGAATTCTGGATGATGCAGAATGGCGGAATGCTCCTGTTGCTACCGGTTTTATAGAAAGACAGCCCAACAACGGAAAACTTCAGGCAGATTCTATCAGAACGGAAGTCAGAATTTTATATGATGATACAGGAATTTACTTCGGAGCGCAGATGTACGATCCTACTCCTCAGAAAATTGCCAAAGAGCTCACTGAAAGAGACGGCGTAGGAAATGATGATTTCTTCGGAGTTACTTTAAACGGATACAACGACAAACAGCAGAGTCTGGAATTTATGGTAACCGCAGCCGGCGTTCAGTTTGATGCAAAAATTACGACGGACGGAGAAGATGATACATGGAATTCTATCTGGTACAGCGGCGCAAAAATCAACGAAAAAGGATGGGCGGTAGAAATGAAAATTCCATATTCAGAGTTAAGATTTCCGAAAAACAATGTGCAGGAATGGGGAATGAATATGTTCCGAAGAATTCAGAGGATTAAAGCTTCGTATGACTGGAATTTTGTGGATAATGCTAAAAATTCTTATACTTTGTTTGATGGTGTTTTAAAGGGAATCGAAAATATCAATCCTCCTACCCGATTGTCTTTTACGCCTTATTTTTCAACATATGTGAACAGCTTCGACGGAAAAACCACCGCCAATGTTAACGGCGGAATGGATGTGAAATATGGGATTAATGACGCCTTTACATTCGATATGACTTTGATTCCTGATTTTGGACAGGCAAATTTTGATAATTCAATTCTGAATTTAACGCCATTTGAACAACAGTTTTCCGAGCAGAGAACGTTCTTTACCGAAGGAACCGAACTATTCAGTAAAGGCGGAATGTTTTATTCAAGAAGAGTCGGCGGACAGCCTTCGAGATATCCGACAACGAATGACAATGAAGAAGTAACGGAATATCCTTCAAAAGTAAAATTATTCAATGCTTTTAAAATTTCGGGAAGAACAAAAAAAGGATTGGGAATCGGCTTTTTTAATGGGATAACACAAAAAATGGAAGCCACCATTCTAAACCACGAAACCGGAGAAGTGAGAAGAGAGGTGGTAGAACCGTGGACGAATTACAATGTTCTGGTTTTTGATCAGCGATTCAACGGAAATTCTTCTGTTTCTTTGGTAAATACCAATGTTACCAGAGACGGAGATTTCCGCGATGCCAATGCAACGGGAATTCTCTGGGACATCAACAATAAAAAAAATACCTACAATACTTTCGGAAGTTTAAAAGGAAGCTGGGTGATGGATGGTGAAACCAAATTCGGAACTAAAGGTGAACTCGGCTTCGCAAAAATTTCAGGCAAAAACCGTTTCAACATTAATGGAAATGTAACCACAAAAGACTGGGACATTAATGATGTAGGATTTTCTACAAGAACCAATTTCGGAAATTACAACGCGTGGTACGGTTACAGAATTTTGCAGCCTACGAAAACATTCAATAATATGTATCTGAATTTTAATCTGAACTACTATCACAGATTAGAACCGTTTATTTTTCAGAATCTGATTTTTAATAACAATAACAGTTTTACCGATAAAAATTTCAGGGTTTTCGGAGGAGGAATAGAATTTACCCCTTTTGCCCAGAATGATATTTACGAACCCAGAACTTTTGGGAGACATCTGAAAGTTCCCAAATACTTCGATTCATGGATCTGGTTTGAAAGCGACAGCAGAAAAAAGTTACAGCTTAATTTCACTTTCGATTATTATGCGTACGATGAAAAAGGAAGAAATCAGGTTCTTACCAATTTCGGACTTCGTTACCGTTTTTCAGACAAATTTAATGTAAACTGGAGTTTTAATCCGAGTTTCAGCAATAATGAAACAGGTTTTGCAGGGAAAAACAGTACTGATATTTTCATCGGAAGAAGGCAGCGAAATACCTATGAAAATGCACTGACTTCAAAGTATACCTTTAACGAAAAAATGGCTCTCACGCTAACTTTCAGACATTATTTTTCGGATGTTACGTATAAACAGTTTTACGCATTAAATCAGGATGGAAGTCTTACAGAAACCAATGCTTTTAATAAAAACCTGAACGGAACCTATAATGCATGGAATGTTGATCTGAGATTTTCGTGGTGGTTTGCTCCGGGAAGCCAGTTGACATTATTGTACAGAAATGCCACGTCCAATTATCTTGAATTTTCG
>NZ_JBBCQL010000077.1:0-17298 GCF_037149975.1 Chryseobacterium sp. VD8
CAAGAGAAAATAAAATATAACACTTGGGACTGGAGCTCAAACGATATTGATGCTGCCTTAAATGAACTTACTTATCATCAGCTAATAGAGATGGATCATGAAAGCTATTTTAATACCACTGTAATAGGAAAAATAGCCGGAGATTCAGGAATTGAAGTTGAATCTATTATCCGTATTATTAGTACTTTGCAACAAATCCCTTCAGAGCTCATTTCTGATCCTGTATTATTGGGAATTACTCAACTTACAATAGAGTTAGAGCAGGTATATATGCCGATAAACAAAAAAAGCATTTATAAAGAGCCACATACATGGAGTGACGCTATACAAAGACAGCGAATTCCTTCTCAGCTGATAAATGCATTTTCAAGATATTCAAAGGATAATATTGAAACTACATCGAAATCAAAGAAAACGATGGCTTGCCTACTTTGGATAACAGATATGCAATTGGTGGAAATGGAGGCTCTTCTTATGCAGCACAGTCGAGACAACTCTGCTGCAGGTGCAATACGAGCAATAGTTTCAAGAGTTTGCGATGTACTTCCTATTGTTGCTGGCATAACTGAAATAATAAAACCGGAGATTAATCTATCAGAAAGAATTCCTAAAATACTTTTAAGACTAGAACTAGGTATTCCGTCGTCTATTATAGAACTAGCAAAAGTTTTGAGAAAAACTTTAAATCGAGGTGAATATCTTGAATTGTTGAAAAGAGAAATAATGAATATTGATCATTTTAGTTCTACTGATGAGCAAATTTTATTAGAGATATTTTCTAGTGATAAGGTTGAAGAAATAAGATTTAAGATTGAACAAAATATTCATGAACAATCAACTACAATAGATATTCCCGAGATTCCGCTTTATGAAGAGTAGAACTTGTGTCAATACTATATTAATACATGATTTTGATTTTCAAAAGGAAATAAATATTAAGAATGCCCTCTCATTTTGAAAATTATTGTGATTAAAACAGAGTTGTTTTTTGAATTGGGACACTAGTTGAAAAGTGTTTTCGTAAGAAAAAATTGTTCTAAGTTTGCTATGTAATTTATACAACATAAACATCTTTTTTGTATATCATTCATATTTCCACATATCTTTCATTACTATTTTTATTTGTAAGTAAAAAAGTTTTTATAAATAATCAAAAAATCACTTATGTCCGAAAACAAGTTTGCAATACTGATCGGTATGAATAATTACGAAGATGACGTTTTACCGTTCTGCATTAAAGATGTTGAAGACATGGAGAATGCTCTTATAACTTATTGTCGTTTTAGTAAAAAGAACATTTTTAAAATAACAGATAGTGACAAACCTGTGAAGGTGCAGATCGATGAAGCTTTTGCTATTATCGAAAAAGATTTTAAAATTAAGAGAGATCTATTATTTTTCTACTTTTCAGGTCACGGAGATTATGACAAAAAAGAGGAAAAATCAAAAATAATTTTTGAAGATGATACTGAACTAACAGTTGAAGATATCCTGATAAGGTATTTTTATAAGATAAGTCCAAAAAATCAGTATCTATTAATCGATGCGTGTTATTCTGGAGGTAAGGTGTATTTTAAATCAAACAATCCTGAAAAAGAAATAAGGCGACTAAATTACAACTCGTCCGAGTTGTGTTTTATGTTTGCTACGGAGAGTAAAAAGAAAGCCGTTCAAGATGACGATATACAAAACAGCTATTTCACTTATTTCTTTTTGGAGGCAATAAAAAATGATAGTTTGTATGATGAAGATGGCTACTTAACAATACAAGCTATTGATAACTATCTTAAGAAAAAAGTGGCGAAAAAAAGTAATTTTATGCAAGTTCCAGTGAGTGAATTTAGAAGCTCTGGATACAAAGCGTTTGCATATAATGAAACACTTATAAATTCCAAAAAAAACATAAGTAAAGAGATAATGAAAGAAACGGAAATTGAAAACAAAAAACAAGCGGATAATGGTACTTACAATTTATCATTTGAGGAAAGTTTATCCTTCACTCACAGGGGAAAAGAACAAGAGAAATATGTGAAAATAATTAATCAGATACTCCAAGATTATATTGAGAATGAAGATTTATCGCAGTTTGATATTCACATAGAAAATCTCTTTCTAGAAATGGCATACGAGCACCAACAAGAAATTTCTAAAAGGCTTATTCAGAAAGCAAGGAAAGAAAAACTGGAAGCTATTAATGATATTTTCGAGGTTGAATTGGTTGAAAAGCCAGCACAACCCGCCTGGATGGGAGGGTTAAGCCAAATGCTTAGTTATTTACATGATAATTCAAAACCGGAGTATAATTATAAAATTTATGCTAGTTCTGACCACATCTATAGTACAGGGATATCCCTCAAAGCAAAAACAGTTTATGAAGTTAGTTGCGGTATTGCTATTTTGTTGTATCAGGTAAAATTCGGATTTGCCATCGCCTGTATTCAATACGATTTTGATTGGGGCGGGGAATTTGATAGTGTTCTTAAAAGTACCACTATTACAATAAAACCTTTTGCTTTAAATAAAGACAATACTCACTCTGTCACTTTATTTGTGTCTCAAAAAATGGCTAAGTTTCACAAATCCATCAATTCAGCATTCGAAAATCGAAATAAAGAAATTGAGGATTTCATTAGTAAAACAAATAAATAGTTTTTTATAGCGCTGACTATCATTCAAATACAAGTAACTATTTTATCTTTTTCTCTTTGTTTCGGCTTGCACATTTTCATCATTTTGCAATTGGGTTGTATTTGAATAATTTATTTTAACAGAATTTGGTTCAGTTGAATAATAAAATAAGGCTTTATTCTCCGTCGCACGTTGTTTCATAAAATCTATTTCTTTACTGGTTTTCATTCTTTCCTCTTTCTCTTTTTTGTACTGAACCAGTAAATGTGTTTTAATATCTGGAAGATCTTCTAATTTTTTATCCAGCTCCGCAATTTTGGTTTCAGTAGCTTTTGTTTGCTTTTCAATTTCATTAACATTCACCCCTTTCGTAGCCAATTCTTCTATAACCTCAGTAACTAAAGCCTTAGCAGCATTAATAGCTTTCTGATAGTTTGGCAGCTGATCGGTCCAGTACTCTGCATTTTCTCCCGCCTCTTTTGAATAACCTAATATCCTGTCATAACTTTGTTGCGCTCTTGCTACCTCCTGTTGAACCTTGGTAAATCCCTCATACTTTCTTAATATAAATGCAGAATCCGCTAAAAACTTATTTTTCTCACTTTCAATTTTCTTTTTCATCAGTTCAATTTCAATATTTGCCCTGGTTTCAGGGTTTGTAATGATGGCGGTTTTGAGCTCCTGTGTGCTGATATCAGAAATATCAAGGACATCAGCACCTTTCTTCATAGCTTCAAGGTACCTTGCCTGTTTTGATTGCAGCTTCTGTAGCATAAATACATCGATGCTGTCATTGGTCAGCATAAAATTAACTCTCACATTTTCGTGTCTGTTTCCCTGTCGCCAGGCACGTCCTTCAACTTGTCTTAATGTGGTAAAGTTGTAAGGCAATGATAGCAGATAAAGATCAGTGGTATTTTCCTGCAGATTCATTCCCTCTTGGATGGCTTCACTTCCGATAATAACTTTTATTTTTCCGATGTTAAAATCATTTTGTATCGATATTCTTTGACTTTTAGTGGTCGCGCCCGTAATTATGCCTATTTCTTCAGGTTTGTAACCAATATTTGTCACCAGATACTCTTTCATCCTTGGAAATTCTGCAACAGCTAGCTCAGAATAGATGATTTGTCCCGCTTCCGGAATGTCCCGCTTATTCTGCTGGATCAGATTCATTGTTTCATTCAACTTAGGCGAATTTTCAATAAATTCATCTACTGAAGGAAATTCTCCATGATAGTACGGCGACAAATAGGGTGAAATAGCAATTAGCCTAGCATTGAGAATATGAGTAAGAATTGCCCCCTTTTCCTTTTCATCAAGGCTATCTGTCAATCGTTCATACTGTTCCTCAGTCAGGTCATTTTGTTCAATTTTATATTCTTTATTAATTTTATTAGGACGGATGAGTTCAGGATTATCTTCTTCACCTTTTATGTCAATAAATTCTGATAAAAGCTGCTGAAACAAAGAATTATTTTTGAACCTGCGAACATTGGTTTTGAACTTCACATCTCCTTTTGCATCGATCTCCATATCGTTATCAGCCTCCATAAACGTTTCAAAAAAGGTGTTGACATTGAAATAACCTGATTCTTCCAGACGTTTATTGGCGATCAATGAAAGGATCGAATAATATTCAAGAGGTTTGTTAGTGAATGGAGTAGCGGAAAGTAGTGTGACATTCCTCCCGTCGTATTTCTTCTGAATATATTGCGCCGCCATCCAGGTATTGATACCTAATTTGGAAGTCTGCTGGTTCTGACTTCTGAAGTCGGAAGAGAATCTCCTGTCTTCAATTCTTACTTTACCTACAATATGATTCGCGTTATGAACTTCGTCTAAGGTCATATGGTCGAAACCAAAATCTTCCCAATCGTAGATTTTTCCACGCTTCATTTTACCCTCCACTTCTTTGATTTTCTCCATTTCTTTTTGGAAATCCCGTTCGCTTATGGAATTTACACTTCGTAATTCGCTTTCTGATATATAGGAAAACTTAGAAGAAAGATCCAGAGTGATACTTTCTGAAAATCCGATATTGTTAAAGCCTTCATAAGTAACGATCGTAATCTCCCCATTTTTGTTATCAAATTTTGACAAATCATAATCCTTACCTAGATTGCCAAGCACATTGACCTTGGCATCAGGTATCGTTTCAAAGATCGTTTCCACCCATTGTTTAAGAATACTATCGTTCGGTACAATGATCAAGGGTCTTTTAGAATTGCCACGTTCCATTGCTTCGTGCATCGAAAGGATTCCGGATAATGTTTTTCCAAATCCCACTTCATGCGCCAGAAGACCGACACCTTTTGTTGTCAGTCTTCCTATGCCTGCTTTTTGAACCTCGGTTAATCTAAGTTCTTGTCCTTTGAAATTTTTATGGATTTTGGAAAAGAGAGGAAATCTTGAATAGTCAGGAACGTGGATATTATTGTAATTCCTATTAAACTCTTTGACAAAGCGTTCCCGAAGCTCATCCGATAACTCTTCCCGGATAAATTTCTGGAAAAGGTCATTAGCGGCGCCTTTTCTTCTTTCCCTTATGAGTGCATTTCTTTCCTTGTCACTACCAGTTACCGTATCGTTATCTACAAATTGTCTGACTTCCCATGCTGAAGATCCTTGGAAAGCATCGCTTGATAAAGTCCCGACAAAATCTTTAAATTTTTCCGCCAGATTATAATCAATAATAACAACTTCGCTGAGCTTGGTATTATAATTATATCTTTCTTTTTCTACCTGCCCCAATGCGAACTGATGCACAAATTCGTGATTGGGGCTAATATATATTTCGTCTATAGATTTAGGTTTCGGAAGAACACTTTCGAGTAATGCTTTCTGCTTTAAATATTGAGCTTCTGAGTATCCTTCGGAAAAGGAAGCCTTAAAATCAATTTCTAATTGCTCTAGTTTTTTATAAATGTTTCCTTCGGCATAATAAAAGTCATGAACCCATTTTCCATCAATGAAATTCGCATATTGATGATGCTTACCGTTTTTATTTAAGACTCCTTCATAAGTCGTGTCTCGAAAAGCTTCCAGTTCCTCAGGCGAGATATCAGAATTGCTCTGAAGAGAAGTATTAACGATTGCATCTTTTTTGGAAAACAAGTACTTTAATACGCCTTTCTTTATCTCCGGTTTAGTCTGAATCCTATACTCTGAATCTTTTTTTGTTTGGTGGGACTGAATGACTCGATCAGCCTTTTCAAGAATTTCAGATAGTTGTTCATGATTAAATTTTTTTGGATTTTCGGATAATTGACCTTGTAGCTTTTTATATTTGTCAGTCTCCTTTAAAATTGCAAGTGATTTGAATTTTATATCATTAAGAGTAGAAAGCACTGCCCGAATCTTATTCTGAACCTCTAAAAAATCAATTTCAGCTGTTTTTCCCGGATCACTTTTTTTGGCTGAAACTATATTGTCTGCTTGCTTTTCTAGTTCCAGGTTATCATATAACAAATCTTCGAAAAGGTTTCCTATCCGTTCAGTTTTCTTTACTTCTTGAAGCCTTTGTAACTGACTTAATGCTTCGTCCAGGTTTCCGTGAACGTAGAGTTCCATCCTTCCAAAACGATTCGGTTTTTCGCGGATTTCGCCCAGAATATTTTGGGGATTCCTTTCAAAATGGTCAGAAATGTTATGCGCGATTTTCTGGCTGTTTTTTCGAAGAATAATAATATCAGTCCCAACCTGTGTTCCTGCGAAGGCTCCGGTCGGTAACCGGAAAGCTTTTACAAGCTCAGCATTTTTAAGGTTATTCTGGCGGTTCAGCCAGCCGGAAGGAAGAACCATTGCTAAGATTCCATCATGTTTCAAAACATCCAGACTACGTTTAACGAAATAGTCTTCGTACTTGGAAATTTTCGATTCCTCACCCAATCCTTTATAGAAACCCCGATGCTCTCCATACGGGGGATTACCTATAATCAAATCATAATGCTGATATATTTCGTTTTTGTTTCCTTGTTCATCAATAAATTCTGTTTCAAAAGAACGAACATTAATAGACGCTTCGGGGTGCAGAATTTTAGCAATTTTTGCTGTAGTTTCGTTTATCTCAAATGCGGAAATACTAACATTCAGTGGCAGGTCTTTGGCAGCATATAGAAAATTTCCGGTACCGACGCTCGGTTCCAAAACGAAAATTTCAGTCTGACCTTTGAATTGATCTTTAATAAGGTTTCTGACAGCATCTACAATTTTTCGGTCAGTATAATATTCGTCAAGTATCCCACGACCTTCCTTGGCTATACCACCGCTTTTAAATTGTCCACAAATGTCTTTTAATTCATCGGTAATCGTGCTGCCTTCATTAATGAAGACTTCTTTACTCTTAGAAATAAAACAAGTTGCGGACACTACTTCTGCAACTTGTTCATTGGTCAGCTTTTGACCCTTATATTTTGAAATGATAGTTTCTAATTCTACCTCCTTTGTAGAAGGATCACTTATTTCGGAAAATCGTCTTTCGTATCTTCCTGCGGTGGGTACAGTTCTCCCGAATATGATTCGCCCCAGGGAATGTTTTTGTTCAGTATTTTGCGATTCTCTTGTGTCAATGGTTCTTCTTGTTGATTCTCCGACTCTGAAATCGTTCCATTCTGCGCCTGCAGGTCCATTTCCAGCATTTGGGCTGCCCACATTTTGTCTGCCTCTGTAATTTCTGTTTTGTTGGGATTGGCTTTCATCACCAATTCCGACAAGGTTTTGTCCAGATGTTCCGGATTCCAAGTGCTTAATTTCGGATAATCCGCTTGATTTAGTTCTAGTCTCGGCATCTTCTGAGAGTTTTGTTTCAACTAAGTTAGAGTTTATATTTTGTTGTTGCAATTTCTTTTCAAGATATGCAGTCAGATCTTTATTGCCATTTTGAGAAATTGTATAGACGTTACGAATATCTTTAATGTTCTTTTCCTTATATTCCAGAAGGATTTTAAGCGTTAGTGCGTCACCTGTTCTGGTACCTTCAAAACAGAGAAAGATCTTTCCATCGAAATTTTGAAAACGGTTTAGGAATTTTTTGGTATTGCTAGCTGTGTTAAGCGAAACAAGCGTCCTGCTATTGGATTGTCTGTTAATTTCTAACAATTTCTGGAATGACTTTACATCCTCATCTTTTGGAAAAAGGATCAGTTCATTTTTATTTCCTTCAATAATAGAAATGTCATTAGTTATAGGCTCAATCATTCTTACTTTTATTTACAAATTGATTAAATTCAAATAGTTCTTTGGCCTCCGGATGCCAGTCTTTTCTCGTAATGAGTTGAAGGGTTGCGAAAATATCGGTCCTCTTACTATATGAGTCAATACGTTCAAGCCTTCCGTGATAATCCTTTTCTGCATGCCGGTACAGTGAATAGGGTAGGATAGTATCAGTAGGGTAAATATAAAAACGAGAGTAGTTCCAGGGAGAATCGATCTCAAAGCGTTTGTATTGTTTCCCAAACAAAACGGTGTCGGGCAGTTTTCTTCGATTCCGGTAATTCGGAATCCATTCTTTTGAAAATACGGCACCTGCTTTCTTATCAAATACCAATAGCGGTTTTTGCTTGAGCCCGATCTCTGAAAATATAGCAGTCTTTCTTTCGGAATCCAATGGATAATACAGAGAATCTTTGATCAGAAATAGCTGCTTGTTGATTTCTGGGAATGACCGGTCAGGAACTATTTCTATTAGTTGATCTTGCGAATAGCTCATTTTAGAGATATGAAAGCTCTGCATTTGATCCAGTCCTTTAGACGCATCAAAGTAGACGTTCGAAATAATGTCGATTCCTCCTTTTTCGGATTTTATTTCTTTACGACAGGAAACTAAACCTAATAAAAATGCAGCGGATAGTAGTGTCAATTTTAATTTCATCTTGTTTGATTTAAAAAAAGCGGCAAATCATCAGACTTGCCGCCTTCAGATAATGATCAGGTATTATTATCTTTTAATACTTTGCTCTTTCACATTGTTTTTTTCGTGCTTATTATCCTGTTCTAAACCTTCCAAGGGCTTATTGGTATTAAGCCGGTTCATATCATTATCATAGAGTTTAAGGTTTCTATTCTGGGGGTCAAGAATAGCTTTTCCTTCTATGACAGAATCCTCCTGCTTAAATTTTACTTTGACTATATTCCCTTTCTCCAAGGATTTTATGGCATTTTCTTTCCATTCTGGCTTATCGAAAATAAGACCAGCTTTGTCGACTATCTTATCGGTGTCTACACCATATTTTTTGTAGAAGTTCTGAAACAGGTAGTTTCCTTTATCGGTTTTGGGCTGATTGAAGTCCAATTGGATAAAGGCAGGCTCTACCTGTTCGGTTTTAGGATTAAGAAATTCAATCTTAACACTTCGTCCTTCCAATAAATTAATGGCTTCCTTTGCCGTAAAGCTGCTTTCCCTGCTTACCGGGAAATTGTGAGAGCGCTCTTCATTGTTCTCATTGGTCAGTTTAGCCTGATATGAATTGAGGAAAATACCTCCTCTTTCGGTTTTGTTGAATTTCAATGTAAAGTCAACCTGGTTTCCGGGTGACGCTTTGTCCGAACCTGTTTTAATTTCAAATTGCTGTTCTTTAGCATTGATTCCTTTTTCAAGGTCTTTGTGAAGTTGTTCACCTTCGCCGAAGCCGAGGTATTTCATCTGGTCTTTTAGGTACTGTACCTGGTCGAAATCTTTTTGTGTTTCCATCATGTTTGAATTTTGATTGTTAAATTTTATATCATTCGTTGTTAATATTCTGTACTGTGGAAAAGCATCTTCGTCCATATAAATATTAAGGATTTCGCCGCTTTTTAATAATTCATACGAAACACCATACTGTATTTTTTCCAATACTCCATAAGCTAATTCATATTTGTCATTTTTTGACATCATATGACCATCGATGACATCCGGGATTTTGTCCAGTTGGTGTTGTGTAAGGGCATAATCGCCATCTGTTGTTCCGAATTCCTCTTGTTCTGCATAAGCTTTTCTTTGGTCTGCGGTAATCTCTAAGTTGTCCAGTATGAATTCGTTTTCTTTTTTTAATATCCTATAATTAAGTAGGTTTCTTTTTTCCTCTTCGGAAAGTTTTGGAGAGAGATTATTTTGAGCTGCTGATTCCTTTAATTCCTTTTCGGCATCGCTTTTAAATTCGTCCAAACTTTTTGGAACATCATAAAAATCCTTCATACTTATCCATTCGTTATTGCCATAAGGTGATCGATATTCCTGGGTTTGAAGGTCATAGCTGTAATAGCTATGACCATCTGGACTCCTAAGGGAGCCACTTCCATCATCATAATCATTCCACATCCAGCCGTCCGGAAGATCTGACGCCGAAATCATATTTTCATCCCAGTTTGTCTCATACGGACGTGCGACAGAATCCATTCCTGACTTTTTGACCTCGGCTTCATAAGTACGGTAATGATGAGCCTGTTTTTCATCAATTTGCGTATAGGTCAAACCACTACTCAGTTCAGTCTTATTGCTCAACTCTTTTGCCCATACATCTGAAAGGAATTTTTGTTTATCTGCTTCGTTATCAGTTTCTCTATTCTTTTGAGAATGAATCTGCATAAATTTTTTCTCGCGATGAGAAAATTTCCTCTCACCATCACGGAAAAATATTTCAGGAGACGTATTTTCCATTTCTTTTACGAAATCCTTATAGGCACGTGTTAGGGGAGTAATGTATTTATCGTACCAGTTTAGGGCATTTGTAATTGCTGCAGGCGTTTGATCTTGATTAGTATAAAAGTCCTGTTTTTCAATATTCAGAGGCCGCAAATCAAACGGCTCCGCATCCAGGCCATAATCAAAGGTATAACCGATAGCCTCGCATTCTTCCTGAAAAGCTTTGCAATCATTATAATCGAGTCCTAAGTGGGCGGCTTTTTCCTGCCAATGGCCACAGACTGCTTTTAACTCTTCGGGCAGTAGGTCGTAATCTTCAAATAAATCCATTGCAATATTTATATTTTATGACTTGATATAGAAAGCAGAAGGTTAGGTTAGGATTATCTTTTAAACTTCCGTTTTTCTTCTTGCTGTTGTTCCTCATCCTCTATCATTTGATTGGCATCTTCGTATAGATCTTTATCGTTGACATTAAGCTCAATTTTAGAATTACCACTTTTAGCCATTTGCTTCTCATCACCAGCTATGTTGTTTACGGAATCGATCTCTCTGGAAACGATATTCATATCATTTGAGATTTCTTTAGCAATCTGAGGGTGTTGGTCAATTTTGTCGTAGAGGAAGTTTTTAAGCTTTTGCAGTTCAATTTTATAGCGGTTCAATTCCTGAATGTCCTTTTTATCTGCGATTATAGCTGTGAGTGAGGCGGCATTTTTAATAAAATCGAATTCCACTATTTTCTCATTTTCCTTATCGAAAATGAAAGCCTTTTTTTCTATATTCCATTTGTCCGGGGATTTTGTTAAGTCTTTGATGTCTGTGTATTGAACTTTTTCTTTGCTGTTTCTGAGAATTTCCGAGAGGCTTTTGTCCCTTTCAAGAAAGATAACCTTCAGTTGGGTATTATTGTCGGTGAGCTGAAAAGTAGCACGATTCTTATTGTTGTCAGCGACTATCGTATAACCACTCAAAAACTTCTGGATATCATCAGCACTTAATTTTTTTGAAAATGTCAGGTCTTCGTCAATGATGCCGTAGGTTTTGAGGTCTTCAGTCGGTAGATTGTGATGTTGCATAATATGATATTTTTATTGTTGACTGTATTTTTTTAGTTCTGATACGATGCAGCAAGCAACTGATCAGCTTTGATTAGGTTATTGAGAAAATGTGCAGGGTTTATGTACTTTCCGTTTTCCCTGACGGAAAAGTGCAGGTGCGCTCCGGTAGAGTTTCCGGAATTACCGCTTTTTGCGATGATGTATCCGGCTTTTACGAATTCTCCGGCTCTGTAGTAGATTTCCGACAGATGTAGGTAAGCTGTTTCAAAACGTTCGTAATGCTTTACTTTAATAAAGTTACCTCCTCCTTTACTGTCCCAGCCCGTTTCAGTAACCGTTCCGTCCATCACGGCATATACATTCTCGTAATGGGCTTTTAAGTCAATGCCATTATGCATTCTGGATGTTCTAAATATTGGATGTACTCTGTCTCCATAGGGTGAGGTCACTGAAATTCCCCGGCTCAATGGCATCGCTATTTTGGAGAATGCTAATTCTTTAGAACCATTTTCAAAAGCCTTTTTTGTGATTGATAAAGACCTTTTTTGTTCATTATTAACAGTTTGACTTTGAAGTTGTAAAATCAGTGAATCTTTTATTTTTTGCATATTCCATTTATTGCGATTTACTTCTGAATTTTCTTTGATGATAGCTTTCAGAGAATCCAGTTCTTTTTTCAGCTCTGACCTGCTATTACTGTGAAAAATATCCTTCCAGATTTTTTTACCGCTTTTTTGCTTTGATTCACCGATCTCTCGCCTGTACCTGTCAGTTGTTGTATTGTCAGTTTTCTTTGGCAATAGAGGTGTAAGTGTATTGAATTGACCGAACATGGACAGATGAAAAGAAAAAATCAATACTGTTAAAAAATTTCTAGCTATTGATTTCATGATGCTGTTTTTATATGTTCATTGACAATAAGTTCGACTTCCCGATTGATCCTCCTGAAATTGGACATCAGTATTTCCTCTTTACGGTTCTTACCTTTTTTATCCAGAAATGAATAATAAACCGGCATTGTAACGTAATTATGTTCCTCTTTTTTAATGGCCTTTATATCCAGATTAATTTTTCCGTGAATCGCAGATGTTTTATATTCATCTGTATTGTTTTCTTCACCCTGTGCAATCATCCCTACCATTTCACCGGTCTTCAACGCTGCAATCTTTCCTGCAGGTATCATGTTATCCATCTTCTCATTGATGCTGGTCGTCGTTCCCTGTTGTGATATGGACTGGGAATACGATTTCTGTTTGATTTTTCCGAATAGTTTTTCCAGCCAATCCAGTGTATTTTTATCTCTGGCGGAACCTGAAATTATATTTCCGACAATGGCAGAAATGGTATCCGCCACCTCCTTTTTATAAAACTGTCTTAGCTGTGGAATTTCCTGTAGGCCAAGTAACACGGCAACCCTGTTGCTCCGAGCCGTTGCAACCACATTATCGATTTTATGGATATAAATGGTTGGGAACTCATCAGCAATAATTCCTCCCGGGAGATTATGCTTCGAATTGATCAGGCGCAGCGTTCTATTCAGAATTGAAGAATATAAAGCAGAATTGATATCCTGTGTTCCGGGATCAGAAGCTAAAATAAGAATGGACGGATTTTCTCTGTCGGTAATTTTCAATTCAACTTCATCGCCCGAAAAAACCCAAAAACTTTCTTTGGTAGCCAACCTTGAAAGGAAGATCTTTAAAGTTCCAATCTGCCCCTCAAGCTGATCGAAAGCTTTGTTGTCGTAAGCCGTTTTGAAGGGTGAAAGCAATGAGCCAATTTCTTCATTGGTAAACAACGTATCAAAGATCTCTTGATAGCTGCGGTTCATAAATGAAAGAATATGTGGCAGGTCCGAATATTTTCCGTTTTCTAGTGTGGCAAAGAAATAAATACAGGATGACAGAAAGTTGATTGCAGATTGGGTAAAGAACGCGTCTGATCCTCCGCCGGAGCTGCTTCCTCCTTTTTGGAGTGAGGAAACCATTGATTCTGCCATTTCCTGAGCTTCTGCCAAAGTCTGGATATACTTTTTATGAAAAGGATTAACCCTTTTTGATCTTTCGACTTCATTCAGGTTGATGATGTGGAAACTATAATTGTAATCAGATTGCTTACTTTTTTTCAATAGATAATGATAATAGGCAATCTGCGCCAGGTCCGGAAATTTAAAATCATAAATACAGAGGCAGAAACCTTTAGCGATCATCTGACGAATCGCCGGATTAATTACTCCAAAAGATTTTCCAGAACCGGGTACTCCGATTACAATAGTACCCCTAAAAGGATCAATATTGATATAACCATTATAAGTTTTATTATTATATCTGAAAACATATGGAATATTGATACTTGTATCAGTGTTAACGATCTCCTTATTCTGGTCAAAACTTTCTTCCACAATGTTCCATCTATCTTTTCCTATTTTCTGCTGTACTAGTTTAGAAATGCTGTCAGCTCCCATCTGAAGGATAACAGCTCCTATAAAAGAAAGAACCGCATAGATGACTTGGAATAGGTTGAGTCCGGGAAGTACTTTTGGAAGTTTTGTATTCCCTGCTTCTTCCTGCCAAATTAGTGACGCCAACATCATCATTAATCCAGTTACCATTGGAACGACAATTTCCGTGGTGATATTGAGATCTTTCTTTTTCTTTGCCCTGGTCCCGATGGCAACAAGCCCGATCAGAATAAAAGTGGCTATTTTAGCATTTACCGGTGGATAAATAAAGCTCATTTTCGAGAAGTTCTTTAATAGATTGGAGACCACCGGGACATTAGCACTCATGTAAAAAAGCGAAGTACAATCCAGTGCAACGACTGCATAGACTGCCTTTTGCAGGAATCCGTAGATCTTGATCTGATGTTGTTGTTCTTGCATTAGGAATAGTTATTAAAGTATTCGTTCAGTAATTTGTGTTCCGTAAGTAAATCACGATGCAGCTTCTGCTGTTTTTTAAACATGTTTTCATGTTTTTTCTGCATTTCTATAAGGCTCTCGTCCAACCGACTTAACTGATCAACTAATTCTTGTGCTCGCTTTTCCGTCTTCTCAACAATATAAAACCGGCTGGCTTCTTCGCTAAACTTCTCAATTGATTCATAAAATTTTCTTAGATATCTGTAATCTTGATCAAGGTTCTTTAATTGATTTTGCTGCTCCTGATATTTCAGTTTAAATCTATCAAGGAAGACATCACGTTCCTTGTTTCCTTTAATCATTGAATTAATCAGTATGGCATAAACAATTACAGAAGTCGCCATTATCACATAAAAAAAAACATTCACCATTTGCTCTAAACTAATAGACACCTCCATAATTAAGTTTTAAAAAGTGTCAGCTTTAAGAATATCTGAATAATTGATCTTCATTTCAATCGTCCTTCCGGAGAGCTGTTCCTCAATTAAGCGTATCATCATAACCTTGGAGTTCGGATAGGTGAACTTTTTAAATACATATATATTTCTGAGGTTTTTCCTGAAGTGCTTTTGAGGATTTAGCCGGAAGACAGGTGTCATCTCGATGCTTTGATTGTTCGTCGCTTTATGGATCTTTTTATCCTCAATGGAAAATTTAAGGTCTTCCAAATCATAGCTCAGGTTCGAGCTATTTTTAAAAGTCATATCAAGAAAAATATAATCGCCCATAACATAGACGTTATTCAGATGCATGCTGAGATTAAGATTTTTTTCTTCCCTGATCGGATTTTTTTCAGCCTTTTTCTGAATAATATCCATTGCAAATTTCCTCAGTTCACCGTTCGAGAAAGTCATTTTATCAAACTCAATGGGCTGCATCACTTCTGGCTGAATGTGGATATTGGTTATCGTATTGAGATTATTCTGGTTTCTATACACTGCTTTGTACTGTGCAATGAAGGACTGCCCGACAACAGTGATGATTCCCACCGTATCTCCGCTGAAAAAAGAAATGTTTTGTTTCTTTTTATCCTTTTCGGAGATAGTGTTGTCGGTAATTTTAATTCTGGCGATATTGCTAGCCGGGAGATCGCCCGTCAGTTTATCGGTAGATAGATCAACATACTGAATGGGCTCCGGTGAGATAATATGAAGGTTGATGCCCTCCGTGATCTCCAGTTCCGGCAGTTCAGAAATAATTTGTTCAGTAGTCGCAGTCTGCGCTGTTACAATTTGCGTTGTCAATAATACTAGGCTGTACAATAAGGTTTTCATTATATTATTTATTTTGCTGGTTTTGCGAATCTTTAAGTTGTTTTTCGTCAATCAGGAATACATAGGAGTTGTATTTTAGTTTGGCTTTATTGGTTTTGATGAGATTGGCGATTGATTTAGAGGTGGAAGTGAATAATTTGGAACCGATGCTAGTGAAGAATCCCTGTCCGCCCATATCCATCTGCGTTCCCTGAACCGAGTTGCTTCCCATTTCCCGGATCATATCCCGGAAAACACTTTGCGGTACATATAGGCCTTTCATCCCGTCCACATCGTAGATGGAGAGATTAACAGGAAAAATTTCACCGTTGGTAAATACCGATATAATTTTAAGATCAACCCTTTGCATCGAAAATCCGGAGATCTGTCCATAAAGTATGGAGCCTTTGCTGATTTTCCGGTTGCCCACAAAAATGTCTTCCAATAAGCGGAACCTGATCCTGCTGCCGAGAAAACCTTTGTTGTTCTCGTCAATGACGGCTTTTATAAAGTTGTTTTCCTTTTCTTTATAAAAAGCATTGAACACGCTGTTAATTCCTAATTTGCTGACATTAAATGTGGAATTAAGAAACTCTTCCATCTTTTCCTTATTGGCTTTGAGCCTCTGTTCCGCTGCCAGCTTGCTTTGATATTCCGGATCTCTGGCTTTTTCCAGGGAATCCATCACGAGCATTTGCTGCTTCAGGTATTTAACAGGGTCAGGTTGGACATTGTTTGTCCCTTTAGAATTTTCAGTTGAGTAGCTGCTTTCTGATTTGCCATAAGATTTATCATTCAGCATCCTGATAATTTCAGAAGACCTTTTGAAATCCTTATCCTCATTGTGTTGCTTTGGATCATAATATGATGAAGGGTTTGCTTTGGCCTGATATCGGCTCTGCCTTGATGACACCGCTTTAAGGGAATCAATTTTTCTCTTTTGTGCTAATGACAACTGATCATCATAGCTTAGTAAGCTATCTTTTTCCTTATCCAGTCCTCCCAACATCGTCCGGTTGTCATCTTTTTTGAAAAATACATCGTAGGCATCATTCTTATTCATAATGGAATCCTTGGTTTCTCCCAGTGAAAGGAAAAGCTCTTTGGGTTTGTCTTTGGGTTTATTCTCTTTAGTAAGCTGCACGCCGACGTAGCCGAAAAGAAGCAGGAAAGGCAGCGCCAAAAGCGGCAGCACATATTTTTTCTGTTTGAAATTAATTTTCTTCATTGCGTTTTAATTTTTAAATAAATTGCCTTCGGTGCTACCTGCCATCTTTCAATTGCTGGTATCGGTTAAAGAGAAACTCTATTCTCAAGCTATCCTCTTTTTGTAAGGCATTCCGATCCCTCTTGGTTTTTAGTAATTTGAGTTCGCCAACGATCTTTTCCATTTCTTTGTTTTGGCCTGCGATAGTATTCTGGCTGATAACCTTGTTGGAATAGAGAATAGGAGGCTTTATCTTAAATGAGGTATCAGAAGGAAAGGAAATTCCTTGTATCAGCGAGCCAATGAAAGAAACCGAAAGAAAAATCATTGAATACATATAGAATCTTTTTGGATTTTTGGCTGCATTGCCCAGCCATCTTTGTCCGGTTTGTCTTATAAAAGCATTCATTTTAGTACGAGTTTTTAGTTTGGTTAGAAATTTCTTCGTTGTCGATGATACGCCAGTTTTTCAACAGCACGCCGTGCGGATTATTGGGACTTCGGATGATGTCCTCAAAGAAGCCTTCGGTGATTAGCTTTCTGGTGATGACCGATGATTTCCTGGTGATCATCTGCTTTCCAAAGAATTGAAATTTGTTCTGCTC